>JBKPNJ010000082.1:0-7057 GCA_046732575.1 Actinomycetota bacterium | reverse complement strand
GCCAGCAGGAAGGCCGAGTCGGCTCCACCACTGAACGCCACCAGCAGGTCACCGAGGGCGCGCAGCTGGACCTCGAGGGACAGGAGGCGGCTGCTGAGCAGATGCCCATCCAGCCAGTCCGGAAACGCCGTGAGGTCGGCGAGGACGACGTCGGCACCCGCCGCGAGCAGCTCCTCGGCTGAGCACGGCCCGGTGGCGACCGCGACGCTGGTCGCGCCGGCGGCTTTCGCCCCCAGGACGTCGTAGACATGGTCACCGACATAGATGTCGGCGCCATGCTCGACGAGCGCCTCGGCCTTGCCCGCCCCCCACAGCCGTCCCACGACCGCGTCGACGTCGAGGCCCAGATGCTCGACGTGCAGGCGCGCGTTCGGCTCGAACTTCGCCGTTACCACCACCGACCTGCCGCCATGCCGGCGCACCGCACCCAGCGCGTCGGCGGCGCCGGCCAGTGCGAGCGACGAAGCGACGGCGTGCTCGGGATACAGAGCGCGGAAACGCTCGCCCATCGGCTCCACCTGATCGGGGGGGAACCACATCGCGAGCTCGTCCTCCAGCGGCGGACCCAGTCGTGAGACGGCCGCCGCGCTGTCGATGGCGGCTCCAGTCTCATCGGCCAGCGTCTCCCACACTCGCGAGATCCCCGGACGTGAGTCGATCAGCGTCATGTCGAGGTCGAAACCCACGGTCAGCCGGCTCACGGCTCGACTCTAGTCGGCCCCGGCAGGCAGGTGGCGAGCGACGACGGTCACCATCGGGTGGTCGCGTAGTTCAGGAGGGGTCAGATCGCCGCTCCGGGTGCTCGGCAGGAGCCGCGGACCCCGAAGCCAGTCGCGGCGGCTGGGGACGCTCTCCTACCTGACCGTCAACCGAGACCGCTCTGCGCCGCAACGCCGGACAGTCCCAGTTCGGCGACCGACTTCTCCCGCATCTCGACCTTGCGCACCTTGCCGGTGACAGTCATCGGGAACTCGTCGACGACAGTCACATAGCGCGGCACCTTGTAGTGCGCGATCCGCCCGCTGCAGAACGCCTTGAGCGCCGGGGCGTCCAGCGGCTCGGCTCCCTTGCGCATCCTGACCCAGGCGCACAGCTCCTCGCCGTACCGCTCGTCCGGCACACCGATCACCTGGACGTCCTCGATATCGGGATGTGTGTACAAGAACTCCTCGACCTCTCGCGGGTAGATGTTCTCCCCGCCGCGGATCACCAGGTCCTTGATGCGACCGACGATGTTGGCATACCCATCCTCGCGCATGATGGCGAGGTCACCGGTGTGCATCCATCCGTCCTGGTCGATGGACTCCGCGGTCTTGTCCGGCTCATCCCAGTAACCGATCATCACCGAGTAGCCACGTGTACAGAACTCGCCTGGCTCGCCGCGGGGCAGCGTGCGCCCGGACACGGGGTCGATGACCTTGACCTCGACATGGGGATGCACCCGGCCGACCGTGGACGTCCGCCGGTCCAGATCGTCGTCGGGCCGCGTCTGCATCGACACCGGCGATGTCTCGGTCATCCCGTAGGCGATCGCCACCTGGCGCATGTTCATCTCAGACACGCACCACTTCATCACCTCGACGGGGCAGGGCGACCCGGCCATCACGCCGGTGCGCAGCGAGGTGACGTCGAAGGAGGAGAACTCCGGGTGGTTCTTCATCGCGATGAACATGGTCGGAACTCCGTAGAGCCCGGTGCAGCGCTCCTCCTGGACGGCCCTCAGGGTGGCGACCGGGTCGAAGGCCGGCGCCGGTATCACCATCGTCGCTCCATGGCTGCTGCAGCCGAGGTTGCCCATCACCATTCCGAAGCAGTGGTAGAACGGCACCGGGATCGCCAGCCGGTCCACTTCGCTGAAGTTGATCAGCTCGGTCGTGAAGTAGCCGTTGTTGAGGATGTTGTGGTGACTCAGCGTCGCGCCCTTGGGGAAGCCCGTGGTGCCGGACGTGTACTGGATGTTGATCGGGTCCCGTGCATCGAGCCCAGCCATGCGGACGTGCACAGCATCCGCGGGCAATGATCGGCCGCGCTCGACGAGCTCGGCCAGGTCGTCACCGTCGACGAACACGACACTCTCGAGCGCGGGGCACTGCGCCCGTACTTCCTCGATCATGGCGCCGTAGTCAGTGCCCTTGAAGCTCGTGACCGAGCACAGCATCCGTGGTCCGGACTGGTTCAGAACGTACGCCAGTTCATGTGAACGGTAGGCAGGGTTGATATTGACCAGGATCGCCCCGATCTTGGCGGTGGCGTACTGGACGACCGTCCACTGCGCGCAGTTCGGCGCCCAGATACCTACGCGGTCTCCGGCCTCGATCCCGGCAGCGACCAGGCCGCGGGCCACCTGGTTCACCCAGTCGTCGAGCTCGCGGTAGGTCCAGCGGCGGCCACTGGCCACCTCGACGAGCGCCTCACGTTCACCGTGCACCGCGGCGGCCGCTTCCAGGTTGGCCCCGATCGTCTCCGACAGCAGCGGAACGTCGGTCTCTCCGGCATCCACCGACAGGGTGCTCATGCTCGGCACCCTAGTACGGTCGCGGGCGAGCGGTAACACAGCTGCATCGGTCCGGTGAGCCGGTCACCCCCCTCCTCGCGCCGCGTTGCGGTCAGCCGGCCGACCAACCGCCGTCCAGCATGAGCGACGAGCCTGTCACCGATTCCGACCCGGGCCGGCAAAGGAAGAGGGCGAGTCGCGCGACCTCATCCGGCTCTACCAGCCGCTTGACCGGCGTACGGGCGAGCAGGACGTCGTCGAGCACCCGCTCGCTGCCGATGCCGTGCGCCTCCGCCTGGTCGGCGATCTGACTCTGGACGAGTGGGGTGCGCACGTATCCGGGGCAGATGGTGTTGGAGGTGACACCGTGCTCGGCTCCTTCGAGAGCCACGACCTTCGACAACCCCTCCAACCCGTGCTTGGCCGCGACGTAGGCACTCTTGTAGGGCGACGCCCGATGACCGTGCACGGATGAGATGTTCACGATGCGTCCCCAGCCGCGGACATACATCCCGGGAAGCAGCCGATGCAGCAACCGGAACGGCGCCTCCAGCATCACCCGATGGATCAGCCCGAAGGTGTCCGGGTCGAAGTCCTCGATCGGCGAGACGTGCTGGATCCCGGCATTGTTCACGAGGATGTCGGGGTCGCCGAGGTCCAGAGTGCCCACCACGGCCGGGTCGCTGAGGTCGGCCACCACGGGCCGGGCCCCAGTAGTCGACGCGACCTCGTCCAGGCCCTCGGCGTCGCGGTCGAGAACGACCAGGCGTGCGCCAGCAGATCCCAGCGCAGTTGCACATGCCCTGCCGATGCCGCTCGCGGCGCCCGTCACCAGCGCCGTGTGTTCGGACAGGTCGAAGCCGGCTGCGCCCATCGTTGTGTCAGGCGTCGCGCTTGATGAACGAGGCGGTAGCGACCGCCATCACGATCACCAGGAACAGCGCCATCACCAGGCCTCCCGGCACGGGGTCGAGCGGCCTCGGCCCGGTGAGGTGGGCGTTGATCGGAAACTCGATCAGCATCTGACCACCCGCGTCGAAGGGGAAGAACCGGACCACACCCTCGATGCTGTTGAAGATGCTCGCGAGCACCAGAACGAGTCGGAGCACGCTCTCGAGCACCAGGGGGACCACCAGCATGAACACGATCGCGCCGGCCTGGTTGCGGATGATGGCCGCCACTGCCAGTCCGATCAGCGTGAACATCGTGACGTAGAGAACGTATCCGAGCATCACCCGCGGCATCCCGTTCGCGGTGATCGAGAACCCCTGGTCGCCGCCCTTGACGTATCCCCAGAAGACACCGAGCAGCAGGCAGCCCGCTGACACCACCGCTGTCCACAGCGCTGTGACGAGGATCTTCGCGAGCAGGACGTTGTAGCGCTGCGGCAGCGCGGTCAGCGTTGCCCTGATCATCCCGTGGCGGTATTCGTGCCCGAACGTGAAGACGCCGAGCATGCCCAGCACGTAGGCCACCATGAGCGGGACGAAACCCGTTGACCCACCCTGGGTGACCACGGCGGCTGACACCGCCGGCCGGCCGAGGTCGCGGATGCTCTGCGGGTCGTCGTAGGCCAGTGACCACAGGAACGAGATGCCGCCGGCCACGCAGAGCGCGCCGAGGCTCAGCCACCAGGTGGAGCGGATCGAGGTCAGCCGGACCCATTCGTAGCGCAACGCTCCGATCATCGCTGCCCCGCCTTGCCGTCGTCGACGTACGGGGGGTTCTGTTGCGGATCCTCGGTCGGGTCGGCGGCGGGGAAGTGCGCCGGTCCCAGCTCGTCGGGGAGGATCCCGTGGGCGACGAACTCCTCGGCGCCACCGGTGGCCTCGAGGAAGGCCTCCTCCAGCGTGGCGGCGCGGCCGGCCAGCTCATGCAGCCGCACGCCGGCGTCGAAGGCGATGTCGCCGATGGCGGGCAGGTCGAGCCCGGTGACCGAGAGCTGGCCCGTCGAGTCGGTGGCGACCTGAGCACCGCCCGCTCGCAGCAGCTGCACGAGCCGGTCGGGTTCTGGCGTGCGCACCGACACCGAGTTGCGCACGCTGCCCTTGACGAACACGTCGATCGGTCCGCTCGCTATCAGCTTCCCCTTTCCGACGACGACGAGGGCATCGGCCATCAGTGCCATCTCGGCCAGCAGGTGACTGGAGACGAAGACCGACCTTCCCTGTCCCGCCAGCTGCTTGAGCATGTTGCGCAACCAGGTGATGCCCTGGGGGTCAAGACCGTTGGCCGGCTCGTCGAGGATGAGCGTGTGAGGGTCGCCGAGCAGCGCGGCGGCGAGCCCCAGTCGCTGACCCATGCCCATCGAGAAGTTCTTCGGCTTCCCCTTCGCGACATCGCTGAGGCCGACCAGGTCCATCGTCTCGTGCACCCGGCGTAGCGGTATGTCGTTGGAAACCGCCAGCATCCTGAGGTGGTTGCGGGCCTTGCGGGTCGGGTGGAACGGCTTGGCCTCGAGCAGAGCGCCCACCTCGCGCATCGGGTACTTGATGTTCTCGAACGGCCGGCCGTCGTAAAGGGTGCTGCCGGATCCCTTGTCGAGTCCGAGCATCAGCCGCATCGTGGTGGACTTGCCCGCGCCGTTGGGGCCGAGGAACCCTGTCACCGAACCGGGCTTGACGTCGAACGAGAGATCGTCGACAGCGAGCTTCGCTCCGTAGCGCTTGCTCAACCCTCGAGCCTCGATCACGGCCACCAGCGGGCCCCCTTCTCCGTTCGGTGCGCTCCATCATGTCAGTCGCCCTGCCTGCCCCCCAATCGCAGCGGCTACCGTTGCGCTGGTGGGTACCAATCCGGTGGCCGCTCGCACGCTCGCCGACGCCCTGCGCGGCTGGAGCGACGACGAACTCCGTCAGCTACTGCGATATCGCCCTGACCTCGCCGTCCCGATCCCCGCGGACACCACGGTGCTGGCTGCTCGGGCAGGCACGCGAGCATCGGTCGCCCGCGTGGTTGACCGGATCGACCTGTTCGTGCTCACCGTCCTCCAGGCGGTCGTCGTCGACGGTTCACCCGCAGATGTGGACAGGATCGCGCGATTGGTGAGCGCCGACGGGAAGGCAACGCGCGACGGCATCCAACAGCTGCGCCGACGCGCGCTGGTCTGGGGGGACGATCACGACCTGCACACGGTGCGCGCGGTGTACGAGTGCCTCGGACCGCATCCGGCCGGCCTCGGGCCCCCAGCCGCGGCGGCGTTCGGGAGCTATCGGCCTGCCCGGCTGCGGGCCCTCTCACTCGACAGCGGTGTGGAGCCTGGAGGCGATGCCGTCACCACCATCGCTCGGATCGTCGCATCCTGGCAGGTTCCCGGTCGGCTCGAAGCGCTGATCGACGACGTAGGCACGCCGGCGCGGGAGGTGCTGGCGAAGCTCACCTGGGGGCCACCGACCGGTGAGCTCGCGCTGGCTGACCGGGATGTCTCAGTGGCCAGCGCGACCACCCCGGTCGAGCGGTTGCTGGCGCGCGGCCTGCTGGTCGCCGTCGACCGGCGCACCGTCGCGCTGCCCCGAGAGGTCGGCTTGCATCTGCGCCGCGGACGGTTGCTGCCGCAGCCGGTTCACCAGGCGCCCGTGCTGCGTGCGTCGCCTCGTGACGTCGCGGTCGTGGACCGGGCCGGCGCAGGCGCTGCCTTCGAGTTCGTACGCCGCGTCGAGCTCCTGCTCGAGGCCTGGGGAGTCGCGCCCCCGCCAGTGCTTCGCGCCGGAGGGCTGGGCATCCGGGAACTGCGCCGGGCAGCGGCGCTGCTTGACGTCGATGAGACAACGGCTGGACTACACATCGAGACGGCCCGGGAGGCCGGGCTCCTCGGGACCGGTGAGGACGGCCCGGCCGACGAGGTGTGGCTGCCGACTGATGCGTCCGACGGCTGGCTGAGCCGTTCCACCGCGCAGCGCTGGGATGTGCTGGCCCGGGCCTGGCTCGATTCCCACCGGATGGCCGGCCTGGTCGGGACACGGGACTCCCAGGACAGGCCGGTCAACGCACTGGGCCCGGATCTGGAGCGGAGCCCCACGCCAGAGATCCGGCGGCTGACGCTGGATGTCGTCGGTGCACTGGCTCCGGGTGAGTCCGCGCCCCGCGACGATGTGATCGCCCGGGTGGAGTGGCATCGGCCGCGTCGAACCCGGTACCGCGAGCGGGTGGTCAGGTGGACGCTCGACGAGGCTGCCCTCATCGGGGTGACGGCGCTCGACGCGATGACCGCCCACGGTCGCTTGCTGCTGAGCGGCCGCACTTCCGACGAGCGGCTGGAGCCGCTTCTCCCAGCCCCCGTCGACCAGGTGCTCATCCAGGCGGACCTCACCGCTGTCGCTCCCGGCCCCCTGCAGTCGGACCTGGCTCGTCAGCTCGCCCTGGCCGCGGATGTGGAGTCGCGCGGCGGCGCTACCGTCTACAGGTTCACGGCCGACTCGATCCGGCGCGCGCTGGATGCCGGGTGGTCGGCGGCGGAACTGCACGACTTCCTCGCGTCACGGTCCCGGACGCCGGTCCCCCAGCCGCTCGGCTATCTGGTCGACGACGTCAGCCGTAGGCACGGCCAGTTGCGCGCGGGCATGG
>JBKPNJ010000081.1:0-5944 GCA_046732575.1 Actinomycetota bacterium | reverse complement strand
CGGTGTACCCGACCACGGGGAGGAACCCGGCACCGGCCAAGGCCGCCTTCGCGTGGTCGATGCTGTACCCGGCGAGTGACGGGACGTCGACCTGGACGCCCTTGACGGCCTGAGCGTCCGGCAGGACGAAGTCCCGGTCTGGCAGCATGCCCTGGATCGCCTTCATCGCCTCACCCCACATCGGGCCGGCAGTCGTCGAACCATGGCTGCTGTCGGTGTAGACGCCGCCGAGTGTCTGACCGTCGAGGCTGACGGGGCTTCCCACGTAGTTGGCTCCGGCGATCATCGAAGCGCCCACCATGTTCGGCGTGTAGCCGACGAACCACACGGACTGGTGGTTCTCCGCGGTTCCGGTCTTTCCGGCGGACACCTGGTTGAGCGCGAGGCCGGCGTCGTAACCGAAGCCGCCCGGCTCCTGCACGCCGCGCAGTACGTCGTTGACCGCGTCGGCGACCGCCTTCGACATCACCCGCCGACAGGTGGGCGCCGGCAGGTCGATCGGATCGCCGTTGCGATCGATGATCGAGGTCACCGGCTGGTTGTCGCAGTGGATGCCTCGCGCGGCGAAGGTGGCGTACGCCCCGGCCATCTCCAGCGGGCTGACGTCAGTGACGCCGAGCGTGAACGTTCCCACCTGGTCGCCGGGGTCGTCGATACCCATCTGCTTGGCGAGCCGCCACGGCTGGCACAGTCCGGTCGCTTGCTCGAGCTGGGCATAGAACGTGTTCACCGAAAGTCGCGTACCGGTGTACAGGTTCATCTCACCCGACGAAGTGGAGTTGTGCACGATCCAGCTGTCCGACCAGGTCCCGTCGCAGGTCTTGTAAGGCTTGTACGACTGGTCGAGTACGGCCGGCGAGTAGAACGAACGGGTCAGTGGGATCCCCTGCTTGAGAGCCGCCGCCAGTACGAACACCTTGAACGTGGACCCGGCGGAGAAACCGTTGGAGTCGCCGTACTTGCGGTCGACGACATAGTTGAGGTAGGTCTCGCCGAGCTTCCTGGCGTTGCCCATCGGTCGTGACTGCGCGAGCGCCCTGACCGCTCCGGTGCCGGGCTGTACGAGCGCCAGACCCCCGATCGCCTCGTCGGTCGGATAGACGTGGTCGGCGACCGCCTTGTCCGCGGCGCGCTGCATCTTCAGGTTGAGCGTCGTCCGGATCGTGAGCCCGCCGGTCTCGAGCAGGTGCAGCCTGGCTTCGGGCGTCGGCCCGAGGGTGGGGTCCGCGAGGAGCCAGCGACGCACGTAGTCGCAGAAGAACGGAGCCCGCGTGTCGACGCAGCCGTTGGTGGTGTGCTGGACGTCGAGGCCGATCGGGGCGTTGATCGCCCTCTCGGCCGACGACGTGGGAATCACGTTGAGCTCCAGCATCCGTGCGATCACGACGTTGCGTCGCGACCTGGATGCGCCCGGGTGGTCGGTCGGGTCATACCCGGTGGGGTTCCTGACCAGTCCCGCGAGCAGGGCCGCCTGGGGGAGTGTCAAGTCGGCGGCGCTGGTGTTGAAGTAATGGTGTGCGGCCGACTCGATGCCGTAGGCGCCGTCGCCGAAGTAGGCGATGTTGAGGTACTTCTCCAGGATCTGGTTCTTGGTGAAGTCCTTCTCCACCCCGATGGCCAGCTGCAGCTCGCGGAACTTACGGGCGTAGGTGTCCGCCGTCGCTGCGGCGAGCTTCTTGGGATCGGTGCCGGCATCCTCGATCAGCGTCATCTTGACGTACTGCTGGGTGATCGAGGAGCCGCCCTGGACGACACCGTTGGCGGACTGGTTCGCGACGAACGCGCGCAGTGTGCCCTTGAGATCGATCGCGCCGTGGTCGTAGAAGCGGTAGTCCTCGATGTCGACGATCGCCTTGCGCATGATCGGTGCGATCGAGCGCAGGGGGACGTAAGTGCGGTTCTCGGAGTAGAACTCCGCGATCTGGTCGCCGTTCGCGGCGAGGACGACACTCTTCTCTGCCTGAGGGCGGTGCCGCAGTGACTCCGGCAGGTTCTCCATCGCGTCGGCTGTCGACTTGGCCGACAGGCCGAGCAGCCCGGCGAACGGAATGAACAGCCCGGCCACGAGGGCACCCGCCAGGACGCTGACGAATATCAGCACCACGACCTGCTGGAAGAAACCACCCTCGCCGCGGGAGGTTCTGGAGCGCACAGACATGCGCACCAGCCTACGGTGTCGCGGGGCGATCCTGGACCGCCGGAGAGACTAGCCGGATAGCCCTTCTGGGCCATGCGAAGTTGGTTCGTATGGGTCTAACCCGCCGATGTTACTTTCCGTAACATTAGACACGTGGGGATCGTCACCAACCGTGTTTCGGCTCCATCCTCTCGGAGGGGAAGACTCATCATGACATGGAATGAAGAGTGGGCCGCTAACGCAGCGTGTCGAGCCGAACGTCCCGATGCCTTGTTCGTCAAGGGCGCGGCACAAAATCGGGCCAAGCAGCTCTGCGGCAATTGTCCAGTACGCATCGAGTGCCTGGCCGAGGCCCTCGACAACACCATCGAATGGGGCGTATGGGGCGGACTGACCGAACGTGAGCGCAGGTCGCTGCTGAAGCGGCGGCCCGACGTCGCATCGTGGCGTGGACTGCTCGAAACCGCACAGGACGACCACAGGCGAGCTCTCAGCAGCGAGGAAGCCGTTCCCGTCGCAAGTTGACGGCTGTGCAAGCGGAGCCCCCATTACTTTTCGTAATCGGGGTCCTTCGCACGTCCGGACGCTCGCTGCCACAGCCATGACTACACTGCGGCAGCGCACTAGTTGCTCTCGGTAGTATTGCGGTGATCACGCGGCGGTTTCCGCCTGCGGTAGGGAGACGAGGGTCCCGACCAGCCGCAGGCCGTCGATGTCGTGCACGTCGGTCGGCAAGGTCGCGACCGACACCGTTGCGACCTGGGGATGCGCGGCCGCGAACCGCCTCATCAGCTGGTGCTCGCGGGCCACCAGTCTCAGTCGCTCGGCATGCAGGCGGAGCAGTCCGGCGGTCACCGGATGCTGCGCGTTGATGTCATCGGCCGCGCTCGCGGCCCGGTCGGCGCTCAGTGTCGTCTCAGGCGTCGCGGTCACCCGGTTGAGCACCAGACCGGCAAGGGGCATCCGCTCGCGGCCGAGGCGTTCGACGAAGTACGCAGCCTCGCGCAGCGCGTCGGGCTCCGGGGCCGCAACCACCACGAAGGCCGTCTCGGGCGCCCGCAACAGCTCGTAGGTGCGTTCGGCCCGCTGGCGGAACCCTCCGAACAGGGTGTCGAACGCGGCGACGAACGTCTGTACGTCCCCGAGCACTTGGCTGCCGAGTACCCGGTTCAGGGTGCCGGTGACGACGTTCATCCCCACGCTGAAGAGACGGGCGGGACCCTTGGCCGGCGCCAGCAGCAGCCTGATCAGCCGTCCGTCCAGCAGGCTGGACAGTCGCTCTGGGGCATCGAGGAAGTCCAGCGCCGACCTCGATGGTGGCGTGTCGACGACGATCAGATCCCAGCGGCCGTCATGGAGTGCGTCCTTGTGGAGCTGGGCGAGCTTCTCCATCGCCATGTACTCCTGCGTGCCGGCGAACGAGCTCGACAGCGCCTGGTAGAACGGGTTGTCGAGGATCTGCCGGGCCTTCTCCGGGCTGGCATGCCCCTCGACGACCTCGTCGAAGGTGCGCTTCATGTCGAGCATCATCGCGTCGAGGCTTCCTCCGGGCCCGGTGTCCACGCCCTGCACGGGTCGCGGGGTGTTGTCGAGCTGGTTGAGGCCCATCGACTGTGCCAGCCGTCGCGCCGGGTCGATGGTGAGCACAACGACGCGGCGACCGCGCTCGGCGGCGCGCAGGCCGATAGCCGCGGCGGTCGTCGTCTTCCCGACGCCGCCCGATCCGCAGCACACGATGATCCGGACCATCTTGTTGTCAACGAGCCGGTCGACGTCGAAGTGAGGGATGTCGGTGAGCCTCGCCGCCAGCGGACCCACCCGAGGTGTGCTTCTGCTCCGGCGCGGAGTCGAGTTGGTCATACCATTCCCTGCTCGCGCAGCTCGGCGGCCAGCTCGTACAGACCGCCGAGGTCGACGCCCTCGGGCAGCCGCGGCAGCTCGAACGTCGGGCGCTGCAGCTTCTCGACGAGTCGGCGTTGCTCGTCCTCGAGCGCGAGCCGCTGCGCGTGTTCCCAGGCCTCGGCCATCAGTCCGGTGAGCAGCGTGTCGCCGGGCTCGATCCCGGCGGCGCGGAGCCCCTGGGAGATCCCGGAGTCCGGGATCGTCTCCGCGACCGCCGCGTCGCGTGCGTCCTCGCCGAGCCGGGCCCGGCGGGCAAGGTTGACGACGACGCCTCCCACCGGCAGATCCACCGCCTGGAGCGCGGCGATGCCGTCGCCGGCCTCCTGCACCGGCATGTCCTCCAGCACCGTCACGATGTGGACCACTGTCGCAGGCGATCGCAGCAGCGACATGATCGAGTCGGCCTGCCTGCATATCGGCCCTACCTTGGCCAGGCCGGCGACCTCCTCGTTGACGTTGAGGAACCGGGTGATGCGACCGGTGGGTGGCGCGTCGAGGACGACCGCGTCATAGACGAAAGCCGAGTCCGCGCCCCTTGCTCTGCTGGTGCGGCGCTGCGTGGCCTCGTACACCTTGCCGGTCAGGAGAACGTCGCGCAGGCCCGGCGCGATGGTCGTGGCGAAGTCGATGACGCCGAAGCGGTCGAGTGCGCGCCCGGCCCGCCCGAGCTTGTAGTACATCTCCAGGTACTCCAGCAGCGCGGCCTCACCGTCGATCGCGAGCGCGAACAGGTCACCTCCGCCCGGCGCGACGGCTATCTGACGTTCCTCGTACGGCAGCGGCGGCACGTCGAAGATCCTGGCGAGTCCCTGTCGGCCCTCCGACTCGCAGAGCAGCACCCTCCCGCCGCTCGCGGCCAGCGCCAGACCCAGAGCAGCGGCGACAGTGGTCTTGCCGGTCCCGCCCTTGCCGGTCACGATGTGCAGCCGTGCCCCGCTCCAGCCGCTGCGGGGTGGGGTCTGCCGGGATCTGGCCTGCCGTCGGGGGCTCACAGTCGTCGAGCGTAAACGGCCCCGCCAGCGCCCTGCGGTGCGGGCACGAGGCGAGTCACTCGGGGACATGAAGCGGTCGCGCGGGTGGCTAGGATCACTGACGGACCCGACGGACCGACTGGCTGAGACTGCAAGGGAGCCTTTCACATGGACAAGGTCGTCCTGAGCGCGGCCGAGGCGGTGGCGGACATCCCGAGCGGCGCCTCGCTGTCGGTGGGCGGGTTCGGACTGTGCGGGGTGCCGAGCGTGCTGATCCAGGCCCTCCTCGACAGCGGCGTGGATGAGCTGGAGGCCGTGTCCAACAACTGCGGAGTCGACGAGTGGGGGCTCGGTCAGCTGCTGATGGCCAAGCGCATCCGGCGGATGATCTCTTCCTACGTCGGTGAGAACAAGGAGTTCGCTCGGCAGTACCTCTCCGGCGAGCTCGAGGTCGAGCTCACCCCCCAGGGCACCCTGGCCGAGCGGCTGCGGGCCGGCGGATCGGGGATACCGGCGTTCTACACAGCCACTGGAGTCGGCACCCAGGTGGCCGAGGGCGGGCTTCCCTGGCGATACGACAGCGACGGCAACGTGACGAAGTCCTCACCCCCGAAGGAGACCCGCGACTTCGAGACCCGAGGGGAGACCTATTCCTACGTGCTCGAGCAGGCGATCGTCTGCGACTTCGGTCTTGTGCGGGCGTTCAAGGGTGACAGGCACGGCAACCTGGTGTTCCGGCACTCGGCCCGCAACTTCAACCCTCTGGCGGCCATGGCCGGCAAGACCACCATCGCCGAGGTCGAGCATCTGGTGGAGCCGGGAGAGCTCGATCCCAACGAGGTGCATCTGCCTGGTGTCTTCGTCCAGCGCGTGCTGGCCCTGACTCCGGAGCAGGTCGACGACAAGCGGATCGAGAAGCGCACCGTGCGTCCGC
>JBKPNJ010000080.1:0-4739 GCA_046732575.1 Actinomycetota bacterium | reverse complement strand
TCCACCCGGCGCGGCTCGCCACTTCCCTGCCGCGACTTCCAGTCGGTCGGGTTGACGCCGGATCTGTGCACCCGTACCCGTACCTCGCCGGGCCCTGGATCGGCCACCGGTCTGTCGACCAGCTGCAGTACCTCTGGACCGCCGTTGCGGTCATAGACGACGGCGCGTCCCGATACGACTCCGCTTGTCTGGCCCTCTGGCACCTGGCATCCCTTCCAGCGTGTCACGAAGATTCGCAACGACAAGCGATCCGGCCCACGACCCGCCCATGGCAGGGTAGGCCAGCCTCATCGCATCGGCCAGCGCGTCGCCGGACCGGCGGCTAGTCTGCAGACGATCCCTTCTCCCTAGAGCCTGGAGATGCTCATGACCTCTCGACTCAACCCGTACATCAGCTTCAACGGCAACGCCAGAGAAGCCATGGAGTTCTACGAGAGCGTTTTCGGCGGCACCTTGGCGGTGTCCACGTTCGGTGAGTTCGGCGCGCAGGACGCGCCGGAGGCCGACAAGGTCATGCACGCGATGCTGGAGACAGACAGTGGGTTCACACTGATGGCCTCGGACACTCCCCCTGGCATGGACACCAAGCAGGGGAACAACATCTCGATCAGCCTCAGCGGCGACGATGGCGACCAGCTGCGCGGCTACTGGGAGAAGCTGTCCGCGAACGGAACGGTCTCGACGCCGCTGGAGAAGCAGATGTGGGGCGACGAGTTCGGCTCATGCGACGACCAGTTCGGCATCACCTGGCTGGTCAATATCGGCCAGCCCCAGTCCTGACCGACGGCATGCCGACCCCTCACGGATGCGTGCGGGCGCGCACGCACCACGCTGTAGCGGTGACCTCGAACGGTGCTGGAGGCAGCAGGTCCTCACACCGTGCCCTGAGTGCGTCTCGCTGCGCATCGTCCAGGCCCGCGACGTAGGCGCCCGAGGGCCCGACGCCGAGCGTGTACGGCTCCCACCAGGCGGCGAAGGTCGGGAACCGGACGCTGACCGTCAACGACCCCGGCTCGATGTCGTGCAGACCCGAGGCTTCGAAGAGCTCTGCGAGATCACCCTCGCGGGCGCCGGCGCGCGCGGACTCGTCGAGTACTCCGGGATCGACGTCGCGCGCGGCGCGCCAGAACGTGGACAGTGGGCTACCGCCGCCAGCGAGATCCCACACGTTCGCCGCCACTAGGCCGCCCGGGCGAGTGACGCGGGCCATCTCCGAGAGCCCCGTCACGGGGTCGGACATGAAGTGGACGACGAGCTGGGCAAGGGTCAGATCGAATCGGCCGTCCGGGAACGGAAGCCGCTCCGCCGCCGCGGACCGCACCTCGACGCCAGGAAGGCGCTCACGCACCGCTGCGACGAACGGTGGGGAGGGGTCGACCGCCGACACGTTGCTGACGCCTAGGCGATCGACGAGTCTGGCGGTCAGCACCCCCGGCCCGCACCCCACATCCAGCGCCCGCTGTCCGGCTCGTACATCGACCAGCTCGACGAACCGGACGGCCAACGGCTCGGAGAACCGGCCCATGAACCTCGAGTAGGCGTCCGCACTGACGTTGAAGGTCACAGCGCGAATATAGATGCGCCTCCCCGTCGCAGGTCAGCAGCAGGCGTCGGCTGTCGTCCCGACACCGGGCTCAGCGCCGGCGCCACAGCACGCGGGGTCGGACGCGCTCTCTCCTCCGAAGGTCAAGCTGTCGGCGAGCACGGCATAGATCTCCCACGGCTCTCCGTCCGGGGCGCCTTGCACCCAGAACTTGTCCTGTCTGGCGTAGCAGCAGGTGGTCCCCCGCTCGTCGATCGAGACGAGTCCCTGCTCCGCGAGCCGACTCTGTTCGGCGTCGACGGTTTCGGTGTCGGCTACCTCGACTCCGAGATGGTTCAGCGACCCGCCCTTGCCCGGGTTCTCCAGGAGCACGAGCTTGAGAGGTGGTTCGACGATGGCGAAGTTCGCGTAGCCGGGGCGACGCTTCGCCGGCTCCGTACCGAACAACCGGGAGTAGAACGCCACCGCCTCGTCGACATCGTCGACGTTGAGCGCGAGCTGGATCCGTGACACTGCCACCGCCTCCTAGACATTGATGCTTGTCGATATGTCCTAGGGCACGTTGCCACAGACATAGATGTCTGTCAACATAGATCAGTGTCTAAGTTTGCGCCTGACCTCACGATCGACCTCAGCCCCGTTCAGACGGTTGCCTGTTGCTCCCCGCTGCTGCGCCAGCCGCTCAGCCTCGCGGAGGCAGAGCGGATCGCGCCGCTGCTGAAGGCGCTGGCAGAGCCGGTGCGCCTACGACTGCTGTCGCTGGTGGCCGCCCATGCCGGCGGCGAGGCCTGCGTCTGCGACCTGTCGGAGGCGTTCGACCTTTCCCAGCCGACGATCAGCCACCACCTCAAGGTGCTACACGAGATCGGGCTGCTGGACCGGAGCAAGCGCGGCGTCTGGGTCTACTACAGCGTCCGGGCCGAGGCGCTCGCCGATGTCGCTGCCCTGATCGGCGGCGCAGCCCGATGATTCTCCCTTCTCGACCGGACGCGCACGACCCCGAGGGAGCACGAATCCCCACTGTGCTGTTCGTCTGCGTACACAACGCCGGACGGTCCCAGATGGCGGCCGGATTCCTCATCGCGCTGGGCGGCGGTCGGCTGAGGGTCCTGTCTGCCGGTTCTGAGCCCGCTGACCGGATCAACACCGTCGCTGTCGCCGCGATGGCCGAAGCCGGCATCGACATCACCCGGGCGACACCGAAGACGCTGACCACCGACGCGGTCCTCGAGTCGGACGTCGTCATCACGATGGGATGTGGCGACACCTGCCCGATCTTCCCGGGCAAGCGGTACGAGGACTGGGATCTCGACGATCCCGCCGGTCAGGGGATCGACGCCGTGCGAGCGATCCGGGACGAGATCAGGGACCGGGTCGAGCGGCTGATGGCGGAGCTACTGCCGGCTGGCCGACAACGCTGAGTCAAACGGCTGGGGACCCTTGAACCGGTGGGTATCGCGCCATCGTCTCCAGGACCCCGAGGTCCATGTGGTTGCGGATATACCGCCGCGACGCCTCGTAGCGCGGGACGAAGTCCCACGGCGCCTGCACGCCGAGGCCGAGCGCCTTCGTCACCGCGATCCGCCGCTGCTGGCTTTCGCGTACCTCGCGGTCGAGCCTGGGCAGGTCCCACCGCGCCGCCACCTCGGCCATCAGCCTCTCGATGAGGTCGGCGTGGCCGGGGTCGTCGGCAAGGTTGTTCCGCTCGAGGGGGTCGACCCAGAGATCGAACAGCTGATCCGGATCCGGCGGGGAATGGATCAGCTTGTGGTTGCCGCGGCGGATCATCACGATCGGGGCGATGGCGCCCTCGGCGAGATACTCCGCCGTGATTGTCTCCCGACCGCTCGGCTCGCCGGCGAGCACCGGCAGCAGGCTCTCGCCATCGAGAGGTCCGACGAGCTCGGCCAGATCGCCGTCCCGGGCCAACCCGACAAGCGTGGGAAGCAGGTCCATGGTGGTCACCGGAGACGACACCCGACCCGGCTCGAACCGCGTCGGTGCCGACACGACCAGCGGCACACGCGCCGACCCCTCGAAGAAGTTCATCTTGTACCAGAGCCCGCGCTCACCCAGCATCTCGCCGTGGTCGCTGGTCAGGATCACCACCGTGTCGTCCAGATGTCCGGTCTCACGCAGGACATCCATCAGCTTGGCGATGTGGTTGTCGAGATAGGAGATCGCCCCGTAGTACGCACGGCGCGCCGCGCGCACCTGGTCGGTGGTGATCTCGACGCCGTTCATGGCACAGACGTGCCGCAGGCGTTGCTCGTGCGGGTGCAGGCTCGCCTCGGCGTACCCGTACGCCGGCATCGGGATGTCCTCGTCGCGGTACATGTCCCACCAGTGGCGCGGAATCGCGAACGGATCGTGCGGGTGGCTGAAGGACACGACGAAGCAGAACGGCCGCGCATCGTTGGAACGGATGTGGCCGAAGAGCTCACGCTCCGCCGCGAAGGCCACCTCGTCGTCGAAGTCGAGCTGATTGGACCGCAGGCACGGTCCGGCGTCCACAACCGACGACATGTCGTGATACCAGTGTGGGCGGTCGTGCGGGTTGTCCCAGTCAGGAGTCCAGCCGTAGTCGGCTGGATAGATGTCGGTGGTCAGCCTCTCCTCGAAACCGTGCAGCTGGTCGGGCCCGCAGAAGTGCATCTTCCCCGACAGCACCGTCCGGTAGCCCGCGCCTCGCAGGTAGTGGGCGAAGGTCGGGATCTGGGAGGCGAACTCCGCGGCGTTGTCGTAGGTGTGCGTTCGTGACGGCAGCAGCCCGGTCATGAACGAGGCCCGGCCGGGAGAGCACAGCGGGCTGGCCGTGTACGCGTTGTCGAAGACGACTCCTGCGTCGGCCAGCCGTGACATCGCCGGCGTGCGCGTGACCGGGTTACCGTGGAACGGCAGCGCGTCCGGCACCATTTGATCGCCCATCAGGATCAAGATGTTGGGCTTGGACCGCCGGCTCATGCTTGCCTACCAATGCACCTAGGGGAGTCGCTGGTCGCCGTGCGATGCCTCGGCCGTCGCCGTCTCCAGCGAGGGGGTGTTGGCGAGCAGCTGCTGGGTGTACGGCTGCTGCGGGTCGGCGAGCAGCTGAGCGGTCTCGCCGTACTCGACGATGCTTCCCTCGGACAAGACCGCGACCTTCTGCGCGATCGAGCGCACCAGCGGCAGGTTGTGAGTGACGAAGACCATGGAG
>JBKPNJ010000079.1:0-13806 GCA_046732575.1 Actinomycetota bacterium | reverse complement strand
TGTCGACACGACGACGGCCCGGTCGGCGTCCAGGGCCGCGTAGATCGCACCGCGGAAGAACATCTCCTCGCCCAGGCCGTTGGCCAGCGTGGTGGCGACGACCAACGGGCTGCTGCCCTCTTCGGCGAAGGTCAGCACGTTGCCGATCGCCCGATCCAGGATCGGGATCCTGCTGGACACCAGAGCACAGCCGTAGAAGAACCCGAACGCCCCGACGCCGGTGGCGATCGGTGTGATGATCGGTCGGCGCAGCCGCTGGTCGCGGCTCTGGATCCAGCCGAGGTGCAGGGGCCCCGACAGCACGGCCCCCGCTGCCCAGGTGGCCGCCACGGTGGCGGTGAGCCCGTAGAACCGCCGCGAGTCGGGCTTGGCAGCCAGCGACAGCCCGAGCAGTCCCGTCCCCAGCACAGAGACACCCGTCACGACGCGACGTCGGCGGGACAGGACGGCAGCAGACTCAGGATGCGCGACCGGCACCACGTGCGCGATCGACATCGGTAGCCGGCTCTCGAGTACCCCTCGGGCGCGACGCCACCAGCTGGTCGGGTGCGGTGACGTCATCGGTGGCTGGCCTGCTCGTCGTGCTCCTGCAGGGCTGCGCGCACCGCGTCGTCGTACCCCATCGGCTCGAACTCGACGATCGATGTGATGCTGTCGTCGACAACCACTACCTCGTTGCTCATCGAGTCGATCAGTGATCGCCCGGCCTGCGTGTTCACGTCGGTGACCAGCGAAAGCCAGCGCGCCGACAGGCCCGGGCTGAGCAGCGGCACAGGCACGATCACCAGCGGGCGGTTCTTGATCCTGGCCACCCGGCGCAGCATTGTGTCGTACTGCAGCACCTCGGGGCCACCGATCTCGAACACCCGCCCCTTGGCCTCGGTCTGATCGAGCACCCCGACGAGATAGCGCACGACATCGGCAACAGCGATCGGCTGGGTCCTGGTGCGCACCCAGCGGGGAGTGACCATCGCAGGCAGGTGGTCGACGAGCTGCCGGGTCATCTCCCACGAGATGCCGCCGCTGCCGACGATGATGCCGGCCCGCAGTACCGTGACGGGCACGCCGGCGCTCCCGAGAAGTCCCTCCACCTCCCGCCGGCTGCGCAGGTGCGTGGACAGTCGGTCGGAGTCGCTGCCCAGGCCGCCCAGATAGATGATCTGCTCGACCTCGGCGGCGGCCGCCGCCTCGCCGAAGGATCTGGCGGCCTGTGAGTCCAGGCGCTCGAACGCCTTCGAGTCAAGGGAGTGCACCAGGTAGTAAGCAGCGCGGCATCCCCGCAGCGCGTTCGGCAGAGTACCGGTGTCGTGCACGTCGCCGTAGACCGCCTCGCCGTCGCCCGCATAGGTGTCGGGCTTCCGGGTCATCGCACGCACGTCGTACCCGGCCGCCCGGAGCGCCGGGCACAGCCGCCGACCGACGAAACCCGACGCTCCCGCGACCAGGATGTTGCCCGGTGCCGTCACTGGTACTCCACCTCGTGGGTGCCCCGCCCGGTCCTGCTGGGTTGGGGCCGTTGATGTCCGAACTCGCCACCCACCCGACCACCGTACGGGCGACCGTGGTCGGCGAACTCCTCGCGGTAGAACGACATCGTCCACTCTCCGACGTCGATCCGGGCGGCGGTCCGCAGGACCGCGGAATCGACCGGTGCGCCGTTCACGCGTGTGGCCCGGGCGCCGTCGATGCGCACCAGCACGTACTCGTCGGCGTCATCATGTCTGACCTCGGCATGCAACGGCTCGAGCCCCGGCAGCCGGATGTCGCAGCCGGGCCCGCTGCCTATCGTGGTGACGTCGGCTCGCAGCGGGAAGACCGGCTTGCGGTCCTCCGGCTTCGGGTGGGGCGGAGCCGCCATGATCAAGCGCGGGTTGCCGCCTCCATGTGGGTCGTGCGTCGTCGTCACCGGACGGCGGCGGCGACGAGCCATGGTCGGCGCCAGGGGGAACAGCGTCGGCGGAGGGGCGAGCTCGCCGGCCGGCAGGGCACCGCCGCGTGGGGCACTGGCCCGGCCGCGGATCAGCGGCCACACCCCCGCTCCCCGCTCGATGCGGATGTGCCGGGAGCCGGTCAACCGGCGCTGCAGCCACGAGACGCGCGGAGTGCCCAACGTGACCAGCGGTCCCGATGGTGCCACCACGGTGAGCGACAGCCCCTTCCCGGCGAGCCCCGCTGCCAGGCCACGGATGGCACCCGAGTCCGATCGACCGGCGAACAGGAACGGATCGCTGACACGCAGCTCCAGGCTCTTGCCCGAACCGGTCAGCACTCCGGTCACGGTCCGCGAGCCCGGGATGTCGACCGAGAACCGCAGGTCAGCGCTGACGGTGAGATCGGCGACCATCGGGTCAGGCGTCGCTTTGCGCCGGGCTCGCGTTGTCATGGGTGGTGACTTGCAGGGTGCCGTTGAGCTTCCAGGTAGCCCGGGCGGCGTCTGCGCCGGTGTCGCGCGGCACCTCGACCGCCATGTCGATGAAACGGTAGTTGATCGCTGCCTCGCGGCCGGTCAGGAAGGACCACATCTCGCGCCCGAGGTCGGTCCAGTCGACGACGTCGCCGGTCTGGCCGGAGGTCTGGACGGTGGTGTGACTGGTGGTGTCGGTCATGCCGCTGCTCCTTTGGATCGGGGAAAGACTTGAACACTTTCCTCAACAACTTGTTTAGGTTTACTATCACATGGTGACCCCCGAACCGCAAGTCTCGAGTTCCACCGCCCCACCCGGTGGCGCGGCATCGCCCGGCCTGACCATCGGCGATCTCGCACAACGGACGGGCCTCACGCCCGCCACCTTGCGGATGTGGGAGTCGCGGCACGGGTTTCCGCGGCCGCAGCGCCGTGACAGCGGCCACCGCCGCTACTCAGAGCGTGACGTGGAACTCGTCTCGCGAGTCATTCGCCGGCGGGACGCGGGAGTTCGGCTCGAAGTGGCGATCGCCGAGATGGCGCTGGCGGTGGCGGCGGTCGAGGGTCCCCCCAGCTCACCGTCGGTGTACGCGGTGATGCGGGAGAGGCATCCCGGCCTACAGCCTCAGCGGCTGAAGAAGTCGACACTGGTCCCCCTGTCATGGGCGATCGAGGACGAGTGCTGCGCCCGCGCGGAGCGACCGACGATCTTCGGCGGTTTCCAGCACCAGCGGTTCTTCCAGGCCGCGCAGGAGCGATGGACGGAGCTGGCTCGCATCGCCCGCGCGACAACCGTGTTCGCCGACTTCTCCGAAGCGCCGCCGGTGGCTGCAGGGATGGTCCTCGTCAACCTGCCGGCGGACTCGCCGATGCGGCGCGAGTGGCTGGTGGTGTGCGACGCGCCCGACTACCCGGCGATGCTCACCGCCTGGGAGCTGCCTGGCCAGTCCACGATCCCAGACCGGCGACGGCTCTTCGAGGCGATCTGGACCGTCGAGCCGGCCGCGGTGCGGGACGCGGCCCGAACCTGTGCCCAGGTGGCCCTCCAGCTCGGCTACGGTGAGGGCGCGCCGCTGCTCTACGAGCTCGCCGAGAACCCCCCCAAGCCGCCGATGGAGCTGTTGAAGGCCACGTCCCTCCTCAACCGCGTGGTTGCCTACGTCGACCGCACCGGCTAGGAGGCAGCAAGCGCGCGCAGCGCGCTCCGGAAGCACTCGACCGGCGCGGCGGCGACCCCGGCGCCGATCTGACCCGCGCCGGAGCTGCGGTGCAGAATTCCGGTGGTGACCCGAGGTGTCGAGTCGAGCTCCACCACCCGGCGTACGTCGACGCCGAGCGGGGTCCCTTGGTAACCGCGGCTGGGCAGCGTGAAACGACTGCTCTCACTGGCACAGATCGACCGCATCTGCTCGGTCATCGCGACGGCGTCGGACATGCCGCCGGGCAGGAATCCGGAGACGGCCGGCGAACCGGCGGCGGCCGCGCCGCCCAGCCCCACGAGCTCGAGGATGGCGCTGTCACCGATGTCGCGCGCCGCGGACTCGGGGCCGAAGTCCGGGTAGTACATCGCGTCCGCGACCGGCGGTGCCTCGCTGAGGAAGACCTGCTGTGAGCCCGCCACCCGGATGCCGTAGGACGTGCCGTTACGGCACATCATCGTCACGATGCTGGAGCCCTGCACCTGCTCGGCCCACATGGCGGTCGCCTTGGCCGCGCCCATCGCGAGGTTGAGGAAGAACAGATGGTTGCCGGACAGGAACTCCGCCAACCGGACGCGGCCTTCGTCGGGCAGCGCGGCGATCTGCGGGAGCAGGCGGCGAACCATCAGGCTGGTGGTGCCCTGGGTGCGCATGTGCACGTCGTCGCCGATCTGCACGCCCTGGGCGGCCAGGGAGAAGATGTCGATCGGACCGGCAGACCCGACGACGTGGGCCAGCATCGGCCCCGCGACGTCCCGGAGGAACTCGAGCCTGGCGACCGCCGCCGGCGTCTCGCGCCCGAACCATGCGGTCTCCCCGGGGCCCTGGTTGATCGGCGCGAAGGCGCGGGTCCCACCGTCGCGGTTGTCCACGACGAACACCGGTGACGAGGGACCGATCGCACTCGCCATCGGCAGCACCGTGTCATGTCGGTAGGCAGGTTCCAGCGCCACCGTTCCGTCCGCGAGCAGCCGCTCCGCCTGCTCGAGCGACTCGGCCCATCCCTCGGCAACGGTGGCCGCGCGCATCGATCGCCGAAGCGGGTCACAGACCTCCGGCCACTCGATGGCGGGGCCGCAGTGCAGCAGCATCCTGTCCGCGAGGCCGGGTACTGTCGCCCCCGCCGTGGCCACTCCCACCAGCAGCGGGACACTCTCGTCCAGCCGCCTGACCACCTCCGAGTTCGCCTCCTCGATATCGGCTGACCGCTGGCCGTAGACCCGTTCCAGGTCCGCCACCAGGTCCGGCTGCCCGTCCGCCGGTATCCGCCAGTCCAGCTGCTCGACGGCAGCCGACTGATCTCTCACCGCGTCGGCGAACAGCGAGAGCCCTACGTTGACGACCACCACCTCATCCGGAAGCACACTGGTGCTCGAACGCTCACGGGTCATGGTTCCTCCACGGATCCGGCGATGAGCCCCGCCTGCCCGAGAAGCGTTGCCGTGGCGGCATCGAGCCGCTGACGCCGCTGGTGCACCTCGGCAGACAGTGCATCGGCCTTCTGCTGGCACTGGCTGATCATCGTCTCGACCGCCGCCGGCGCAGCGCCGCCGATGCCCGTCCTGGTATCGATGATCAGCCGCGGATCAAGCGCGGCGGTCAGGTCGGTCCCGGCCAGGCCCCATGAGCTCCCGGTCTCGGCGACCGCGGCGGCGTCGAGCATCGCCCCCGTGATGGCACCGCCGGGGATGCCTTGCCGGCTTGCTTCCCGCACCGTCCTGCCGACGACGTCATACGCGCTGCGGTAGTCGACGTGGCAGGTCTGGACGATGAACTCGCTGAGATCCGTGGCCTGGGTGTAGCCGGCATCGAGGCCGCGCGCCATCCGCTCGACGTTCACCTGGAGGGTGCGCACCACACCGGTCATCAGCCGGGTGACGCGGATCGAAAGGTCGAGCGCCCGCGGCACCTCACCGTAGGCGAAGATCAGGTTGTCGCTGCGAGCCGAGGGACTCTTGGCGACCGCGAGGAACCCTGTCAACCGCCCGATCAGGACGCCGGACGCACCGCGGACGATCGACAGCGAGTACGGGTTGCGCTTCTGCGGCATGAGGATGCTCGAGCGGGTATAGGCGTCCGCCAGGTCGACGAAGTCGAACTCGCTGCTGGACCAGATCTCCAGATCCTCCGCAAGCTTGCTCTGGGTGGATAGCAGGCTGGCCGCGCTGGCGAGCACATGGATGAGCCCGTCTATCTGCCACATCGCGTCGCGGGTGTGCTCGATGACCTCGTCGAAACCCAGCACCGCGGCGATCGATGTACGGTCGCCCAGCAGCCGTGTCCCGTTCACGCAGCCCGCGCCGGCCGGGCTGCGGTTGATGTCATCGAACTCCTCGAGCAGCCGATGGGCGTCTCGCACCGCCGGATAGACGAAGGACAGCACGTAGTGGCCGAACGTGGACGGCTGCGCCTGCTGGAGATATGTCTGGTCCGGCATCAGCGTGTGGATGTGCTCACTCGCCAGAGCGCTTGTGTCGCGGGCGAAGTTGACTACTTCGCCGACCAGCTCGAGAAGCTGGTTGCGGACGTAGATGCGGAGCGCGATCCTGGCCGCCTCCCGCCGCGGTCGGCCGGCATGCAGCCAACCGGCGACGTTCCCCAGCCTCTCGACGAAGAAGCGCTCCCTGGAGTTGTACGGCTCGCCGAACTCGGGGTCGTACGGGAAGTCCTCGGCGGCGGTCCTCTGCACCTGCAGCAGTAGCCGGAGCAGCTCGCGCGCGGCCGTCAGTGGGATCAGGTCACGTCGCAACAGGTCGAGGACGTGCGCGATGTCAGCGAGGTTCAAGCCGCCGTGCAGGAACGGGGCGTCAGCGTTCTCCAGGGCGAAACCGCTGTCGACGAGCTCTCGCGCGGGTGCCCCGAGCGGCGGACCACTTCGGCGCGAGGGGGTCGTCACGACGCATCCCGCAACAGGCCCGTCAGGGTGGCGGTGATCCCGCCGGTGTGCCAGAAGACGGCGGGAGTCGGCGAGCCACCCGCGAGCAGAGCCCTGAACAGTGTCATCGCCTTCGCACCGTAATAGTCGTCAAGCAACAACCCCTCTGTCTGCAGTGCCAAACGCGAGCTGTCGCGATCGGCATCGGAGGCGACGCCGAACCCGGCGCCGCGGCAGTCGCGGACGTCGACATCGCCGGCCGTGGGTCGGTCACGGCCGATCATCGCCGCGCAGCCGACCGCAATGGTCAAGACCTGCTTGGCGACGCTCGGGCCCGGGCGGCTCACCGAGGCACCGACCACGCGCCACGGCAGGTGTAAGCCCACCCGCCCCGCGACCATACCGGCCTGGGTGCCGCCGGATCCGACGGCGACGACGACCGTCGCAACCGCGATCCCCGCGTCGTGGCACTGGTCGGCGAGCTCCCGCGCCGCGTGGGCGTACCCGAGCGCACCTACGGGCGTTGCTCCCCCTCGCGGAATCGGATACGGCCGCCGCCCCTGTCCGCGCAGGACATCCGCGTGCTGGAGCACCGCGTCGTCGAGCTCGTCGCGGGTCGCGACCGCGTCGAACAGGAGTCGGGCGCCCGCCGCTCGGGCGAGCGTGACGTTGACCGTGACAGGTGCAGCCTGCCCGCCCGGAAAGAGCAGGTGGCAGTCGAGGCCGACGACCCGGGCGGCCATCGCCGCAGCCGCACAGAAGTTCGAGGAGGTGCTGCCGGCTGCCACGAGAACATCGCAGCCCTCCGCGACGGCAGCACCGACCAGGAACTCCAGGGCGCGCGCCTTGTTGCCGGCGACGCCGAAACCGGTGAGGTCGTCGCGCTTGACGAACAGCGGCCGAGCGTCCAGGGCATTCTCCAGCCCGGGAGCTCGAGCCAGCGGAGTGGGGAGTGTCGCAAGCGGCACGCGGGGCGGTGTCACGCCCAGGCCTCCGGCTCCTCGGCTCGAGCGACGCGCGAACGCGCGACGACCTCGTCGACCATTCGGGGGGCGTCGCCGCAGTCAGAGGTCGACCATGCGTACCGGTCCCGCTCGGTGGCGGCACCCCGCGCGATCAGGACATCGAGCACGTCGTGGACCTGACGAGTTCCCGGCGCGAGGGCGTCGTGCATCAGCGCCTGCGCTGCGTGCTTCCCGATCCGGCGCGACAAGCCGGCCAGCACCCGCTCGGACGTCAACTGGTCGCCGTGGCTGTCGATGTTCGCTCGCATCGCCTCGGCGTCGACGACCAGACCGGACAGCAGGTGGCCGGCCATGCGGAGCGCGGCTGCGGTGAGCAGGCACACCTCGGGCAGGGCGATCCACTCCGCCTTCCAACCGCGTCCGTCGCGTTCATGACCGACCACCATGCCCTCCACCAGGACGCCGGCGTTGGCGCGGACCAGTCTCGCCAGCGTGTCGAGATGCTCGCTGCCCTCGGGGTTGCGCTTGTGCGGCATGGTGATGCTGCCGACGGTGTCAGATGTGGTCGGTTCCCGCAGCTCTCCGATCTCGGGTCGCTGCAGCTCATACACTTCGTTGCCGATCCGGGCCAGGGTGCCGCAGATCATCGCCTGCAGGGTGCCGAACTCGGCCACCCGGTCCCGCGAGGTGAGCCAGGAGATCCCGGGGTCCGCAAGCCCCAGCTCGGCGCAGAAGTCCGCGCGCAGCCGCTCGCCCTGCGGCGCGAAGAAGCCGAGGGTGCCGACCGCGCCGCCGAGCTGGCCCACCAGCCATCGCGGCCGTCCCTCGGCCAGCCGCTGGAGATGGCGTCGTATCTCATCGGCCCAGGAGGCGACCTTGAACCCGAAGGTGATCGGCGAACCCGGCTGGCCGTGAGTGCGCCCGGCCATCAGCGTGTCCCGGTGCTCGACGGCGATCGCGATCAGCGTGTCCTCGATCTCGCGGAGATCCCGCCAGATGACCTTCCCGACGTCACGGATGACGAGCGCGAACCAGGTGTCAGTGATGTCCTGAACGGTGGCTCCGACATAGACATGCTCGCGGGCATCCTCCGGGAGCAGCCGCTGCAGCGCCCGGATCAGTCCCAGCATCGAGTGCGATGTTCGCCTCGTCTCAGTGGCGACCAGCTGCAGATCGAGCCGCTCGGCGCGGGCCTGGGCGGCGATCCGCGCAGCCGCCTCAGCCGGGATGATGCCCAGGCGAGCCTGGGCGGTGGCCAGTGCGGTGAGGATGTCCAGCCACGCCTGCAGACGCGCACGCTCGTCGAATGTTCCCGCCAGCTCCGTGGTCCCCCACAGGTGTGCGTACTGTTCGGAGTCGCTCAGACGGGTGACCACGTCGGCTCCCACTCGCGGGCGAGGAGCATCAGAGCCTCCGATATCTGCGCGAGCGAAGCACCCCACGGAACGACCACCCGGCCGTTCCCGGCCTCGATGTGGCTTTCGAGCAGGCAGCACTTGGTGAGGATGACGTTGGTGCCGCCGCTGCGCTGACGCGGGCAGATATCGACCTGCTCGGCGCGCTCGCCGTATGACCACTCGTGGATCTGCTGCGATCGCTCGCAGCCGATCAAGGTCCAGGGTCGGTGTTCCGGCCGTTCGTCGAGGAAGGCGGTGGTCGCTCCGGCGACCGTGACCCCGCTGCCGCGGCACGGCAGCAGGTAGCTGGCCGAGGTTGTACCGCGCGCGAGCTCCTCGAGGTCGACGACATCCGGGACGAGCTCCATCGGAGGAAGGTGCTCAGCGGTGTCCAGCACCCGGCACGCCTGATCGAACAGCTTTGCGGGGTGCGGCGGCACCACTTCCCGGACGGTCACCCGCAAGGGGCTGGGATCGAGAATGAAGCTGACGTGGCCGTATCTGCCCTGCACGACCACCCCGCGCTTGCCGGGCGCCCGTGTCCGCGCCGACAGCGCCAGTGCCGAGGGAACGGCGGTATCAGCCTCGGGATCCTCGAGATAGGCGCAGTCGGCCGCGCCGACGAGCAACTGCACAGCGGTGATCGGTGCGAACAGTGGGTCCTCGGACTCCTTTCGGACCGAGAGGATGGCGGTCTCCGCGCCCTTGCGGACCACGATGAACCGGGTGCGGCGGTAGGCCTCGCGCCCGACGAAGTACCGGGCCAGATCCTGCTGCTCGAGGTCGCAGTCGACGGCTGCGAGCGCGACCCCGCGATAGGCGCCCGGCACCACGTTCGGCGTCCGGGCGACCGCCTTCGTCATGCGGGCTGCCACTGCCGGGCGAGGTCGAAGGTGTCGGCGCGCAGTCCCAGTCGCAACGTCTCTAGGCCGAGGACGTCGTCGCAGGCGATGTTGGCCAGGTTGACGTCGGACCCGAAGGCACGGATCAGCCACGCCTGTTGATCCTTTCGAGGTGCCTCGAAAAGCACCTTGTCCACACCGCCGGCCGACACCGCCGCCGCCACGACCTCTTCCCGCACCGAGCCGTCGCCCCGGTAGATCCCCACCGTGCCGCTCTCACGGCCCTCGGTGATGACATAACGAGCGCCTGCGGCGAGATCGCCGGCTATCTCCTCAGCCCACTGAGCGGCGCCGAGGACTTGGTTCGGGTCCTTGCTGCCGACCTCGGACAGCACGACGAACGCCTCCGCCGCGTGACGCAGCAACGTGTGCTTGTCGGCCAGCGTCATCGGGGCGACCCCGCGTGAGACCTCCACTGCGTCCAGCCCCACCGCCGCTGCCCACTCCAGGCACTGTTCGGCCTTTCCCTGCGCCCAGGAGACCTCCAGCAGCGTTCCGCCGAGGCAGGTACGAATCCCTGCTGCTCTCAGCACCGCGAGCTTCTCCACCAGTGCGCTGTCCAGATACGCGGTGCCCCAGCCGAGCTTCCACAGATCGATGTGGGGTCCTGCGGCCTTGAGCGTCCACGCCGCCGCCTGCGTCGTCATGCCCTTGTCCAGAACATGGGTGAGACCCACCGTACGAGGCTTCGCGCTGCGCTCTGGCAGGCTGAGGAACGTGGGCGGCTTCACGTTGCCTATCGTACATGCGGCGTTCACTTTCCGACGGGACAAGCGCCGCACACCGGCTTGGTCGGAGAGGTCTGTCTGGTCATGGGTCCGAACGAGGAAGTCGATCTCGACGAGCTGGCCACCTACCTGCGATCGCGCCCGGCGCTTCGCGCCAAGGCAGACATCAGGCTGATCAGGGACGTCCTCGGTCACCGGAGCTGGGTGCACGGCCCCGGTGACGATGGAGCGATCGTGCCACCACGAGCCGGAGGGGACCGGCAGCGAGCCGGCACAGCTCACGTGATCGCCTGCGGTGAGGCGCTGCTGCCCGCATTCGTGGCCGCCGACCCGTACGGCGCGGGCATCGCGGCCGTGCTCACCAACGTCAATGACCTGGCCGCCATGGGTGCGGAACCGAGGGCCATCGTCGACACCGTCGTCGGCAGCAGGGAGCTTGCCCGAGAGGCACTTCGGGGAATGAACGACGCGTGCCAGTGGTACGACGTCGCACTTGCCGGCGGCCACCTGACGATCCACCAGGGCGCGCCTGCGCTGTCTGCGTTCGGCGTCGGCTTCGCCGAGGCGGTGCTCTCGTCGACGAACGTCGCCGTCGGCCAGTCGCTGATCGTGGCCGTCTGCACCACGGGAACCATGCGGCAGGACTTTCCCTTCTTCCGCTCCTTCGAGGAGCGCGGGAAACGGCTCGCCGACGACGTGCGGGTCCTCGCCTCCGTTGCGGCATCAGGATCGTGTGTCGCGGCCAAGGATGTGAGCATGGCGGGGTTCGTCGGCTCCTTGGCGATGCTGCTGGAGTGGAGCCGGCTGGGCGCGACGATTGATCTCGAGCGGCTCCCCCGCCCCCCGGGAGTGGCGATGAAGGACTGGCTCACCTGCTTTCCGGCATACGGGTTCCTGCTCTGCTCCCCGGCGGGTCGCGAGAACGAATGCCTGGCGCAGTTCCGCGCCCGCGGTATCGAGGCGGAGGTGGTCGGTGTGATCGACGGGTCGGGCCTGGTGGCACTGCGCGGCGGAGAACGACGCGTGACGGTCCTCGACCTCGCCGTCGACGTGGTCACCGGTCTCGCGCGCTGATCCCGTTCGCCAGCTTCTGAACCATCGCCGTGCCCTCGGCCCGGCTCGGGAGCGTGATCTCCATCGGTTGGTGAAGCAGGCCGGCGTAAAGCTCGGTGTCACCGGCGTTCGTCCACCCGAGCCGTCCGAAGAACGGAACGTTCGCGGGCTGGATGTGTGCGCTCATGCGGTGGCCTCCGAGCGCCGCTGCCGTGGCGACGGCACATCGGACCAGCGGGGCCCCCAGTCCCAGTGTCCGGTAAGGAGCGAGGACGGCGAGCCGGTCGCCCTGCCAGAGACCCACCGCCGGGTCGAGGACGAAGAGCCGGACCGTTCCCGCGGGCACTTCATCGCAGAGACCGAGCAGCGCGATCGCCGATCCGTCCCGATCGTGAGCGTCCACGTCGGAATCGGCGAAGACCTCCTGCTCGTCGACGAAGATCCGGTGCCGAATGGCAAGGTGATGGTCACGTTCCTGCGCGTTGCGCACCTGTCGGCAGACGATCCGTCCACTCCCCGAGGGCCGGTGTTGACGTGCCACCGACCCGGGTGAGGCGCCGGCCAGGCGCAGCTCAGACTGCATGCGAGATCGGAACCGGACGGGGGCCGATCTGCAACAGCGACTCGACGCCCTGCAGCCCTGAACAGGCCTGGCACCGCGCACAGCCGGCCTTGGGAACGCTGGTGTCCATTCCCCGCTCGCTCATGTAGTCGGCCACCCGGCGGTAGATGCGCTCGGTGTACGCCCTGCCCGGTGGAGCGACGTCCTGCATCAGGCTGCCGGCGACGGGGCGAAGGGGCACCACGAACGGGAACACCCCCATGTCGATCGCGCGCCGGCAGCCCTGCACCGTCAGCTCGGGATCCTCGCCCATCCCCAGGATCACATAGGTGGAGACCTGTCCCTCGCCGAAGCGGGCGACGGCGCGCTCCCACGCTCGGAAGTACTGGTCGATGCCCGTTCGCGCCTTCGCCGGCGCGACCTTCGCGAGCACCTCGGGATCGAACGACTCGACGTGGATGCCCACCGAGTCGATCCCCAGGTCGGCGACCTCGTCGATGATGTCCAGTTTCCTCGGCGGCTCGAACTGGACCTCGACCGGAAGGCCCGTCGCCTCTCGAACCGCGTGTCCGCATCGGGCGACGTACCTGGCACCCCGGTCGATGCCTTGGGAGCTTCCGGTGGTGAGCGTGGCGTCGACGGCGCCGTCGAGCTCCTTTGCCGCCAAGGCAACCTCGGCCAACTGCTCGGGGGTCTTCTTGACGATCGTCCGCCCTGCGCCGAGTGAGACGCCGATGCCGCAGAACGCGCACTGGTCGTCGTTGCCCCAGTAGGCACATGTCTGCACGACGGTGCTGGCGAAGGAGTCCAGGTGGAGCAGCCCGATCTTCCAGTAGGGGATGCCGTCGGCCGTACTCAGGTCGTAGAAGTGCGGACGCTGCTGAGTCGAGGCGTCCGCGAGCCGCCGGCCCCCGGAGAAGATCGCGTAACCATCGTCCTCGGCCCTCAGAACGTAGGGCGAGGACGCCGCGGCGGCGTTGTCGGTGGGTACCGTGATCCGGAAGCCGCCGACCCACAGCATGCCCGAGTCGGACGGGCCGGCACCGCCCGTGCGCCGCTCCAGCGGCACCTCCACCCGTAGGCCACGAGCCTGCAGGTCGACCACCAGCGACGCGAGCTCCCCGGCGCCGGCAGCAACCATTGCACTCTCCCACGGTCGTTCACTTCGCGATACGAGGCGTGACCTTTAGTAAAGGCATCCGCGAACCGCGCTGTCAAGGCTGCGAGCAGCCTCTCACGGGCTACCGGACAGCTCGGCACGGATGCCCTTCGCCGCCGCCAGCCAGGCCTCGCGGTCGTGGTACAGCCACCTCTCCCGGCCGGCCGTTTCGGTGGCCCCGCCATGCCTTGCCACCTCGATCGCGTACGTCGGTCCAGCACCGACCCCGCCGGAGTCGGCCGAGATCACCAGCGACGAGCCGCTCGGGACATGCGTCTCGACGCGCCGATAGGTGCCACTCATCACCTCGGCCGGATCGGGCTCATCGACGAGCCATTCGGTACCCGCTGCCCGTGCTGCCTCGATGCGGTTGCGGCGCCCCCGTGCGGCGCCGGTGGCCTGGATCTCGCGGCAGCGCAGCGCAGACGCGGCGTCCACAACGGCATCGGCCGGCAGATCGCGAACGCTCAGTCCCGCCGCTGCCGCCAGATCCGGCAGATCGCTGATCAGCCCAGCCCGCCGCTGCTGAACGGCGGCGACGTCAGGGCAGCTGGTCCGAAGC
>JBKPNJ010000078.1:0-4228 GCA_046732575.1 Actinomycetota bacterium | reverse complement strand
CGGCCACGGTGGAGAGGCTCGGCGGGTGCTGCGGCCTGGCGGGGAACTTCGGTGCCGAGATCGGCCACTACGACGTCTCGGTGGCGATCGCGGAGCATCAGCTTCTGCCCGCGGTGCGCAGCGCCCACTCTGGCGACGTTATCCTCGCGGACGGCTTCAGCTGCCGCACGCAGGTGGAGTCGCTCACCGACCGGACCGGTGAGCACCTGGGGCAGCTGCTCGCTCGACACCTGTAGCCACGGCCGTGGGGAACGTGACCGTCGCGGAACCGCCAGGTGCGTTCGCGCGTCACATCCGCACCCGGTTGCCGACGGAGGACTTCATGACCACACCGAATGCGTCCGGCCGAGAGGCGACCGGGGCCGAAGCCCGCAGGCGCACGAGAGCGCCCAGGCTCCCATTGATCCACCGACTCGGCGCGGCCGTGTGCGTCGTGGCGCTGGCCCCCGCCTTGACCGCGAGCGCCGCGGATGCCGTACGTACCTCCGACGATCCGGCGGCGGGGGCTGCAGTCACCCAGGTGCCACCGCCGATCCGCCTGAGCAGTCCGGCTGTGTCCATCGCGTTGGTCCCGTTCTCAGCCTGCTGGTCGAATCAGCAGAGCGGGTTCTGCTATGACGGCGCGCCGCCCCACCCGTTACCGTCGCTCGGCGGCCTCGGCGGCAGGGTCACCCTGGCCTTCGCGCGCGACGGCTGGCACTTCCGCGTCAGCGCAGTCGGCGAGGGCGGCCACCGCACTCGGCTCGACCTCGTCCGCACAGGTGACCGAAGCTGGCGGCTGCGGCTGGACGCACTTCCCCCCGGGCATTACCGGGCACAGGTGTTCGGGCGCGGGGAGCAGGGCGACGTCGCCGGCGCCTTCGCCTTCACTCTTGGGTGAGATCCAGCAACCCCAATGCGGCCGCCTCCTCCTCCAGCTCCTCGCGAACCCGCGGGTGCGCTGCGCTCTCGATGAGGTGGCGCGCCTGTGCCCGCTCGTCGTACCCGAACATCTCGGCGACGCCATGTTCGGTCACCACAGCCGTGTGCTGGAACGACGTCACCGGCTCATCAACCATCGCGACGATCGTCGAGGCGTCGGCCTTCGGGTGCCAGGAGCGCAGCGCCATCAGAGCCTGCCCGCCCTCGGACTGCAGTGCGCCGACGGTGAAGTCGGTCTGACCGCCGAAGCCCGAGTAGATCCGGGCACCGATGCGCGACGCGTTGGCCTGACCGAAAAGGTCAACCTGAAGGGCGGTATTGATCGAGGTCATGGCCCGGTTGGCGGCGATGCGCGCCGGGGCGTTTGTGACCTCCGAGCGCAGGATCTGCACCCTTGGATTGCGATTCACCCACGAGTAAAGGGCTGTTGAGCCGAGCAGAAAGGACGCCGTCAGTGCCGAGGTCTCATCCAGAGCACCAGCGCGATCCAGCTCGAGAATCCCATCGGAGAACATCTCGGTCCACACCCGCAGCCCCCTGCGGCTCGTCAGACCCGGCAGCGTGGCGTCAGGAACCATCCCGATGCCCAGTTGCAGCGTCGCACCGTCCGCCACGCGCATCGCCACCAGCTCGCCGATCCTTCCAGCCGCGTCGTCCGGTACGACTCCCGCGGGCTCGGCCAGTCCTTCGTCGGACGAGATCGCGTAGTCGACCACGTCCGGATCGAGGATCCCGTCGCCGTATGTCCACGGCATGCGGCCGTTCACCTGCGCGAGCACCAGGCCGCCCTGTGACCTGCATGCCTCGATCGCCGCCGGCAGGATGTTCACCTCGCTGCCCAACGACAGTGCCCCTTCATGCATGGGGGCCACATTGATGCACACGACGTCCGGCGGGAGGGTCGTCGCGAACAGGCGCGGCACCAAGGAGAGGCGGGCCGGTATGTAGGACAGGTTCAGACTGTGCCGCACCGCCGGCCCGACGAAAGCGGTCTCGTGCACTACGTCTGGCCTGTTCGCCATGCCGGCCCACTGGGCGTTGAGCATGAACAGCCGATAAGCCGCCACGCTTTGGTCGACGACCTCAAGCAGCCCGCGCGGGAAGGCGCCGTTGCCGCTGGCGACGATTCGCGGAGTGCCTTCCAGCCGCCCGAGCACGCGCGACATCTCTGTGGTGGTGATGAGACGCATCGCTCCCAGTCTTCACGGTGGCACAATTCCTGGTCGAAGCGGGCCGCCTTCGGCACTGCCGATCTAGGGTGCCCGTCGGCAACCGGCACGAGAGCCGTGGAGGAACGACCGTTGGAATAGGCAAAGAGGCAGTTCCGTTCGAGTTCTTACTTGAATGATCAACGAGTGGCCGAGCCTTCGCGGGCCGGCACGGAGGAGTGGGCATGCAGTTCGGGGTCTTCACCGTGGGGGATGTCACGCCCGATCCGACCACCGGCCGTGCCCCGACCGAGGCGGAGCGCATCAAGTCGATGGTGAGGATCGCCCTGAAGACCGAGGAGGTCGGGCTCGACGTCTTCGCGACCGGAGAACATCACAACCCGCCGTTCGTCCCCTCATCGCCGACGACAATGCTGGGCTTCATCGCAGCCCGTACCGAGCGGCTCATCCTGTCGACGGCGACCACGCTCATCACCACCAACGACCCGGTCAAGATCGCCGAGGACTACGCGATGCTGCAGCATCTGGCCGACGGACGGGTGGACCTGATGATGGGCCGGGGCAACACCGGCCCTGTCTATCCCTGGTTCGGAAAGGACATTCGGCAGGGCATTCCCCTGGCGATCGAGAACTACCACCTGCTGCACCGACTCTGGCGCGAGGATGTCGTCAACTGGGAGGGCAAGTTCCGCACTCCCTTGCAGTCGTTCACCTCGACACCTCGTCCGCTCGACGGGGTGCCACCGTTCGTCTGGCACGGATCCATCCGCAGCCCCGAGATCGCTGAGCAGGCGGCGTACTACGGCGACGGCTTCTTCGCCAACCACATCTTCTGGCCGAAGGACCACTACCAGCGGTTGATCGGGTTGTACCGCAGACGGTTCGAGCACTACGGGCACGGATCGGCGGACCAGGCGATCGTCGGGCTGGGTGGTCAGGTCTTCATGCGCAAGGACTCACAGGCCGCGGTGCGCGAGTTCCGTCCGTACTTCGACAACGCTCCTGTGTATGGACACGGGCCATCCCTGGAGGAGTTCACCGAGCAGACTCCGTTGACCGTCGGCAGCCCTGCGGAGGTGATCGAGAAGACATTGAAGTTCCGTGACTACTTCGGTGACTATCAGCGTCAGCTGTTCCTGATGGACCATGCCGGCCTGCCGTTGAAGACGGTGCTGGAGCAGCTCGACCTCTTAGGGGAACTCGTCGTTCCCGTCCTGCGCAAGGAGTTTGACGCTCTACGCCCGGAGCACGTACCTCCGGCCCCGACTCACGCCAGCCTGAAGGCCAAGACCGACGCCGCTTCTGCTGCCGAGTCAGCCGCGGCCGGGCAGCGGACCTGATGACACAGCGAAAGCTCGTCGTGGTCTCGGCTGGACTGAGCCAACCGTCATCGACGCGTCTGCTCTCGGACCAGCTCAGCTCGGCCACCCAGAGATGCCTCATCCAATATGACACGGAGCCGGTGGTCGTGACCATCGAACTTCGCGACCACGGCCACGCACTCATGAACAACCTGTTGACGCACTTCCCGGATCCGGAGCTGGGCCGTGCGATCGAGGATGTCCTGCGGGCCGATGGGCTCATTGCGGTGACACCGATCTTCAACGCCTCGTACAGCGGACTGTTCAAGCTGTTCTTCGATGTCCTGGAAGCCGATTCGCTCTGCGACAAACCCGTCCTCATCGCGGCTACCGGTGGCACAGCGCGGCATTCCCTCGCACTGGAACACGCGATGCGCCCACTCTTCGCCTACCTGCGATCGGTCGTCGTACCCACATCGGTGTTCGCTGCCTCAGACGACTGGGGAGCCGGCGAAGGTGACGATCCGCTGGCGAGTCGAGTGAACCGGGCGGCAGGCGAGCTGGCGGCGCTCATGCTCGACCGTGGAGTAGATGCAGTGCCTGATCCCTACGACGAGCCGACGCCGTTCGAGCAGCTCTTGTCGGGCATGTCGGAGTAATGTGGCGGACCGAGCAGCCCGCCACGTAGACAGGCCGTCGGGCTGTGGATTACCCCTTGTCTGTAAGGGGATTGTCGGTGGTCGTCTCTACAGTGATGGGCATCTCACCGTCGGATGCGCCGGTGGTCGACCCGTTCGGGTCGACGCTGGCCGCGGCGCGGGAAGGGCTCTCCGGGGC
>JBKPNJ010000077.1:0-7080 GCA_046732575.1 Actinomycetota bacterium | reverse complement strand
GCTCTAGCGCTGACCCGGCGCCGAGGCGTGACGGCTCGGTAGCTTGAACCGGACGCTGGGTGAGGTGACACTCGTTCTGGCGCCATCATGGGCCGATGCGAACGAGACGACGGGAGTCCTCCATGACAGCTGCCGCTGGTGCCGACCGGGCAGCCTCTCCATCCCTCACCGGCGCGAGGGCGACAGTGGACCGGGCTTTCATGTGGGGGTTGCTGCTGTTCCTGGTCGCCGGACTCGTGCAGATATTCCTCGCCGGGGTAGGGGTGTTCGACCTCGATGGCGCCAGGCTCGAGGATGCCAGTAGCTTCGACCCGCACCGCACGCTCGGGTTCATCCTCGGTGGCATCTCCATCGTGCTGTTCATCCTGTCCCTGGTCGCTCGTGCGAGCAGTCGGACCATGGTCGTCTCGCTGGTTCTCGCGGTGTTTGCATCGTTCGGCCAGTCCTTGTTGGCGGGCGCCGGTGAGGACGCGCCGTTCTTCGGCGGGCTGCATGCGCTCGACGGCCTGGTGATCCTCGGGCTGGCCGGCTTCCTGCACGCAGAGGCGCGGCGGCGGAACCAGATGGGATCTTGACGCTCGCGGGCGGCCGGGTGTTGTCTTCGGGTCGTCCCGGCTTTTCCCCGATCGGAGGCTGGTCATGAAGTACGTCGTGTCTTGGGAAGCGCGAGCGAGCGTGTCGGAGGAGCAGATCGCTCGTTCGCTTCAGGTGTTCCGTGCGTGGACACCGGCGGAGGGCACTGCGTTCCTGCAGTTCCTGGGCCGTCTGGACGGCCGCGGAGGGTTCGCCGTCGTCGAGACCGATGATCCACACCTCGTCGCCCGCGACATGTCGATCTTCGGGGCGTACTTCGAGATGAGCGTCTTCCCGGTACTCGACATCGAGGACTCGGCACGTCTCGGCGGCGAGGCAGTCGAGTTCCGCGCGTCCGTCCGCTGAGCGCGCCAACGCCTCCATCAGAAGGAGACCGCGCGGCTACCGCGGGGACAGGGACCGGGAGCTTACTGCAAAGCCGCCGATGAGGCGGATGCCCGCCTTGAGTGACGGCCCTCACGCCGGCCATACGGCATGACGGAGTGCGACGTGGGGTACGAGACGTCATGAAGTCGATACTCATCAGCGGTGCATCGAGCGGCATCGGGCGGGCAACCGCTCTTCATCTCGACCGGCTGGGTATGCAGGTGTTCGCCGGTGTGCGGGAGCCGGCTGACGGCGACGCACTGGTGGGCCAGGCATCCGATCGGCTCCATCCACTTGTCTTCGACGTCCGCGATGCGGCGGCGATCACCCGTGCCGTGAACGAGATCGGGGAGATCGTCGGTGGAGACGGCCTGGCCGGGCTCGTCAACGGCGCCGGGGAGGGCTTCCCAGGCCCGCTCGAGATCGTGCCCCTCGATCAGATCCGCGAGCAGCTCGAGGTCAACGTCATCGGCCAGATCGCGTTGACGAGGGCCGCACTCCCCCTTCTCCGCCTCGGGCATGGACGGATCGTCTTCCTGGGTTCGGTAGGCGGCCGGGTCGCATTGCGGTTCGCCGGTCCCTACCACGCCTCGAAGTACGCCATCGAGGCGGTCGGCGACTGCTGGCGACAGGAGCTGCAGCCGGAGGGGATCGCAGTGTCGATCGTTGAGCCGGGCCCGATCGCGACGCCGATCTGGGGCAAGGGGGCCGAGCGGGTCGACGAGCTGCTCGCCGATGAGTCCCCGGCTGTCGACCGGTACCGCGACGCACTGATGTCGTTTCGGAAGAGCCTGTCCAGCGCGGACGAGAAGGGCGGGGCCCCCGACAAGGTCGCGGCAGTCATCGAGAAGGCACTGACCGCCGACCGGCCCTCGACGCGCTACCCGGTTGGTGGCGTCGTCCGCCTCACGACAGCGGTTCGACCGCTCGTTCCCGACCGGCTGTTCGACCGAATGGCGCGACTCGTCACCAAGTGACCACGCACGACACTCAACCGAAGGGCACACCACAGTGAAGGCATTGACCTGGCACGGCAAACGCGACGTCCGCGTGGAGAACGTCCCCGACCCCGCCATCGAGGCGCCGACCGACGCGATCGTGCGCATCACCTCCTCTGCGATCTGCGGATCCGACCTGCACCTGTACGAGGTGCTCGGGCCTTTCCTCCAACCCGGCGACATCCTGGGTCACGAGCCGATGGGCATCGTTGAGGAGGTCGGTACGGACGTTCATCACATATCGCCGGGTGATCGGGTGGTCATCCCCTTCAACATCTCCTGCGGCTCGTGCTGGATGTGCTCGCGCGGGTTGTTCGCGCAGTGCGAGACGACGCAGGTACGCGAGCAGGGCAAGGGCGCCGCGCTCTTCGGCTACACCTCGCTGTACGGCTCGGTTCCCGGTGGACAGGCCGAATACCTACGGGTGCCGCAAGCCCACTTCGGGCCGATCAAGGTGCCCCACGAGCACAGCGACCAGCGCTTCCTGTACCTCTCCGACATTCTGCCCACCGCCTGGCAGGCCGTGACCTACGCCGACGTCCCCGCCGGCGGCGTCCTGGCCGTCCTGGGGCTTGGACCGGTCGGCCAGTTCTGCGTGCGTATCGCCCGTCACCTCGGGGTCGAGCGGGTCATCGCCGTGGACCTGGTGACCGAGCGGCTGGCGATGGCAGGCAAGCACGGGGCCGAGCTGCTCGACCCACGTGACGTCGACGACGTCGCCGCGGCCCTGCTGGAGCTGACTTCCGGTCGCGGCCCGGACTCCGTCATCGACGCCGTCGGGATGGAAGCGCACGGGGCAACCGGCGCCAAGGTCGCCCAGTCGCTGGTCGGCCTGCTCCCCGACGCGGTTGCCCAGCCGCTGACCGACCGGATGGCCATCGACCGACTCGAGGCTCTGACCACAGCATTGAAGGCCGTGCGAAGGGGCGGAACCGTGTCGGTCAGCGGTGTGTACGGCGGCGAAGTGGACCCGATGCCGATGATGGAGATGTTCGACCGGGGCGTACAGCTGCGGATGGGACAGGCTCACGTCAAGCGGTGGGTGGACGACATCCTCCCGATAGTCCTGGATGACCAGGACCCGCTGGGCACCGAGGACCTCGCCACGCATCTGCTGCCGCTTGATGAGGCGCCACGCGGTTATGCGATGTTCCAGGCGAAGGACGACAACTGCATAAAGGTGCTGCTCACCCCTTGAGCGGCCGATCGATCACAGTGAACGGAGGACCGAGCGGCAAGCTGGTGGTCGTCGTCACCGGCGCCTCCAGCGGCATCGGCCGCGCCACCGCCCGCGCTTTCGCCCGGCAGGGGGCTTGTGTGGTCCTGGCGGCCCGCGCGCCGGAGAGCCTGGCGGCCGCTGAGCTGGAGTGCCTCGCCGACGGCGGCACCACGCTGGTGGTGCCGACCGACGTCACCGATGCCGCATCGGTTGATGCCCTGTTCGCCCGCGCCGTTTCACGGTTCGGCCGGGTGGATGCCGTGGTGAACTCAGCCGCGGTGGTGGCATACGGCCGGTTCGACGAGGTGCCGGCGACAGTGTTCGACCAGGTGATGAACATCAATCTGACGGGCACGGCCAACGTGGCGAGGAGCTCGCTGGCGCTGTTCTCCCGTCAGGGAGGGGGCCGGCTGGTGCTCGTGGGTTCGCTGCTGGGAAAGATCGCCGCACCGTTCATGGGCTCGTACGTGACGAGCAAGTGGGCGGTTCACGGGCTGGCGAGGGTGCTGCAGCTGGAGGCCCGCACCATCCCTGGCGTCGACGTGTCCCTGGTGTCGCCGGGCAGTGTAGACACGCCGGCGTACTCGCAGGCGGCCAACTACCTGGGACGGGTCGGCCGTCCGCCTCCGCCGGTGGACCGTCCCGAGAAGGTCGCCCGGGCGGTCGTGCGCGCCGTCCAGCGGCCCCGCCGGGAATCGTCGGTGGGGATCGCGAACCCGGTCGTCGTGCTGGGCTTCCGGGCGCTCCCCGCCGTATACGACGCCTGGGTCGTCCCACTGATGAGGCTCGGCGGAGTGTCGCGGCGCCCGACCGGGCCGCACCCGGGGAACGTCTTCGCACCGAGTCCGGCAGGAGATGCCCCGACGGGTCAGTGGGGCCGCCACTGGCTGCGGGCGGTCCCGGGGGCGGCGGCGGTGACACTGGGGAGCCTGGCGATCGCCGCGCGAGCGGCTCGCCGGCCTACCGACTGATCAGCAGGACCACCAGGTCGGCGAGGACGAGCACGCCGCTGACCCCTATCACCGCGCGCTGCCAGGTGCTGAAACGGGCTGGCTCGGCCTGCACCCTGCGTGCTTCGACCTGGGCCCGGTCGGCGTCCTCCGGATCGGGTTCGCGTCGTCCCGCCGACGCCGTGATCGTCGCTGCGACGGCCGGCGCCGACGAGCTGTCGGATGAGCTGCCGTCGGTTGTGGAGGACCCGGACGACCCGAGCACGACCGCCGGCGGCTGGGGTGTGGACCCTGCGAGGGGTGCGGGCGGCTCGGGTGGTGAGTCGGTCGCCTCATCGTTGCGTAGATCGCCCCGGTCACCATCAGGGCCGGGCTCGACGGCCCGGTCCCGGTCGTCATTCTGGGAGACATCGCGGTCCTGACGATCCCCGTAGGTCAGGTGGTTGAGGTAGAGATCGGCGTACGTGCGTCCGCTCGCCAGCAGCTTCTCGTGGGTACCGCGCTCGACGATACTCCCGTCAGCGACGACGAGGATCCGCGCGGCGGAGCGAAGAAGTCCGAGGTCACGAGAGATCAGGATCGTGGTCCGACCACGCATCAGCCGGTGCAGCGCCGCGTCCACCAGCCAGGTCGACCCCAGGTCCAGGCCCGCCGTAGGCTCATCGAGGATGACGATCGGGGTGTCTTGGACGAATGCGCGGGCGATGGCCAGTCGCTGGCGCTGACTGCGGGACAGCTGCATACCGTGCGGTCCGAGCCGGGTCTGGTAGCCCTCCGGCAGGGTTCCGATGAATGCGTGCGCATTAGCGTCGCGCGCAGCCATTTCGATCCGCTGCTGTGTCACCCCCGGGACGGCGTGGCCGATGTTGTCGGCTACCGTCCCGTCGAGCAGCTCTGTGTCGCCGAGCACTTGGCTGATCTGGGTGCGCAGGGAGTCGAGCGGAAGATCGCGGACGTCGCCGTCATCGACGAGCACGGAACCTTCGTCCGGGTCGTACTCCCCGGCCGCGAGCCGGGCGATCGTCGACTTCCCGGCTCCGGGGAGCCCGACGAGTGCGAGCACCTGTCCGGGTGGCACCTCGAACCCGATGTCGGCGACGGTGGGGCGTCGTTGGCCATCGTCGGGCCGGTTCCCGGCCTGCTCGGGGTAGGTGAAAGAGACTCCGCGCATCGCCAGCCTGCCGGCCAGGCGGACGGCGGGGTAGGGGCCGCTGGTCGACGGCATGGATCAACTCCTCACGGCTCGCCGAGGGGGAGCGGCCGTGCACGGATGTTAACCGGCTGCCGAACCCCCGGCAAGGGGAGGCCCCCGGGCGGCTGTGCCGGGATTTCCCACCGCGGGGCATACCGACAGGGCACGGGGGTACAAGGTTTCGGACATTACGCCCTTGGAGGGAGAGCGACCCATGGCACACACCGAACCTCGGGATCGGGACGGGCACGTGACCTCACCCCCGGAACGGGCGGACTACAGACCTGTCGGGGCGGATGAGAAGTCGAGCCTTTTCGCGACTCTGAAGCGGACCGTGAAGGAGTTCAGCGAGGACAACCTGACCGACTGGGCGGCCGCGCTCACCTACTACGGTCTGCTGGCGCTGTTCCCGGCGCTGATCGCCCTCGTCTCGATCGTCGGCCTCGTCGCCGACCCGAAGGAGACGACCAAGGCGCTGACCGACATCGTCACCCAGATCGGTCCATCATCGGCGGCTCAGACGCTGTCGGGGCCCATCACGTCTGTCACGTCCAGCCAGAGCTCCGCGGGATTCGGCTTGATCCTCGGGTTGGCCGTCGCACTGTGGTCAGCGTCCGGTTACGTCGGCGCGTTCATGCGAGCCTCGAACATCATCTACGAGACCCCAGAAGGGCGGCCGATCTGGAAGCTCCGCCCACTGCAGATACTGGTCACGCTGGTGATGATCATCCTTGCCGCGGTCGTAGCGCTGTCGCTCGTGCTCACCGGACCCATCGTGGAGGCGGTGGCCGAGCCCCTCGGTTTCAGCAGCACGGCGGTGACGATCTGGAACATCGCCAAGTGGCCAGTTCTCGTCGTGATCGTGCTCGCGATGATCGCTGTTCTTTACTACTCGACGCCCAACGTCAAGCTGCGAGGCTTTCAGTGGGTCAGCCCGGGTGCGCTCCTCGCAATCGTCGTGTGGATCGTGGCGTCGGTGCTGTTCGCGTTCTACGTGGCCAACTTCAGCTCGTACAACAAGACGTACGGCACCCTGGCGGGGTTCGTCGTCTTTCTGATCTGGCTGTGGATCACCAACATCGCACTGTTGCTCGGCGCCCAGCTCAACGCCGAGCGCGAGCGCAGCCTCGAGCTCCGCGAAGGTGTGCCGGGGGCTGCCCGCGAGATCCAGCTCGAGCCGCGCGACGAGCCGAAGGACCAGCAGACCACCTAGCGCGGTCAGTCCGGCGCTCACGGCGGGTGGTCGACCTGCGCCCGACGGTTCCTGCCGCCGCACTTCTTCCGGGGCTCGACTGCGACAGGCCGTCGGACAGCGACTCGACTGAGCGGCTGGGAATAGTTGAGAACTCAACCATGTTCCAGTGGACATGCAGTTGAACTATCAACCATCTAGCCGGCGCGGGGACCGCGTCGGAACGGGAGGTCCTTCATGACCGTATCCACCGCCACACAGACGCTGACCGGCGACTACCGCATCGACCCGGCTCACACCAGCATCGGCTTCGTCGCCCGGCATGCGATGGTGACCAAGGTTCGCGGCGCGTTCAACGAGTTCGAGGGCACCGCACACCTCGACGCCGAGGAGCCGTCCAGCTCGAACGCAACACTGACGATCAAGTCGGCGAGCATCGACACGCGCAACGAGCAGCGGGATGGGCACCTGCGGAGCAACGACTTCCTCGACCCGGAGAACTACCCCGAGATCACGTTCGTGAGCACCGCGGTCGAGCGGCTCGACGACTCGACCTACCGGATGACGGG
>JBKPNJ010000076.1:0-5845 GCA_046732575.1 Actinomycetota bacterium | reverse complement strand
TCCGGCGGTGCGAGAGACCGTCCAGGCTGTGTGCGCGGCCCACCCCGGCGTCGCCGTCTACGTCGGCGGTGGCTACCAGTCCGAGGTCGGGGATGCGGCCAGGCCACTCGGTCATGCCATCGGCGCCGCCTCGCTGCAATTGGCGGAATCGCTGTCCAGCTGAGACGAACGACCCAGCGGTCATTGCCAGGCTGCGGTCGCGGTTCCGCGACCCCGTCGTCAGCGCAGCATGGACGAGAGGGCCAGCACGTCCTCGGCACCCTTGAGATCGGGCGGGGCGATGAACACCGCGCTGACGCCGTGCTCGGCCAGCACCCGGTGGCGCTCGCGATGCTGCTGCGGGGTGCCGGCGTGGTGCCGTCGGGCGTACGCAGCCGCGGAGCTGCGCCCACGCAGCTGCTCGACCCTCGCCCATGCGTCCTCGCGGTCACGTCCAACGACGGGCAGGTCGAGCACGGTGAGGGCCACCTCGTCCGGGTTCCGGCCCAGGTCGGTGCAGTGTCGGTGCAGGACCTCCCGCTTCCAGTCGAGCGAGTCGAGATCGGAGGAGACGTTGCAACCATCACCGAGTCCGGCGGCGATCCTGAGGGTGCGACGCTCCCCGCTTCCGCCGACGATGACCGGCACGTCGCCCACGGGTCTGGGGTATGAGGTGGTCTCCGGTAGCACGATCCGCGGCCCGTCGTGCGCCTTGGTGCCCCTCGCCCACAGGGCCCGCATCGTCTCGATCGCGGCCTCGAGCGCGTCGAGTCGTTCCGTGGGACCGGGGAACGGCAGGCCGAACGCGAGGTGCTCGCGCTCCCACCAGCCGGCGCCGACGCCGACGAACGCGCGCCCGCCGGAGATGGCATCCAGTGTCGCCACCGTCTTGGCGGTGATGCCGGCCGGTCGGAATGTCACTGGCGTCACCAGGGTGCCAAGTCTCATCCGCGTGTCCAGACCGGCGAGCATCCCGAGCGTCACCCACGGCTCGGGAATGGGCTCCCACGCCGAGCCCACCTGCGGGATCTGGATCAGATGGTCCATCAGCGCGATGCCGGCGAAGCCAGCCTCGTCAGCAGCCAGCGCAACGTCCTTCAGCCACGCCGCCGGGTCCTCGCCCCATGGGAACCGCGACAACTGCAACACCACCTCGAGCCCGGCATGCATCCGCGACGTCTCCGGCCGGGCCGGCTGCGGGCGGGCCTCGCCGGTCAAGTGGGAGTCGTCCACGACGTGGAGCACCCTGGTCCAGCCTTCGTCGACCAGCCCGTCGAGGATGCTTCGGAAGCTGCGCATCTGCTGAGTCATGACTCGGGCCGGGACCGGACGGTCGCGCGCGGCATTGCGTACTCGGCACACCTCGTCTGGAGCGGAGAACGCCACCACGACGGCCGGCAGCCGCGCAGCATGTGCCAAGTCCCTGTACCCGCGCCGACGAGCCGCGTCGAGTCCAAGCGTGTCGACAACCGTGGTGAGACCGCGACGCAGCCGCCCCGCGACGATCAGGTCCAACAACCGGAAGGCGTCCGTGGACGCGTCGAGGTCGTGGCGGCCGCTGCCGACGACGCCGCGCAGATCGTCTGCCGAGACGATCTCGGGCTGTCGGTACCGCGCCTGTGCCCAGGTTGACTTGCCCGAGCCGGACGGGCCGACCAGCACAACGAGTGCCGGGTCGGGAAGCGGTCGTTCCCCGGACATGGCGGAAGTCTCTCGCAGCCGTCGATCACCGCACTCGCCGGATGTCTCGTGGCTGACAGCCAGAATCCGAGCGTCGGTCCGGTCACCATCACTGGGACTGACACTGGTCGCCTGCTCGGCCGATTTCGATCTGGCGATCGCGGAGACCGCGACGACGATGAGACGCGCGACGGGGATGCCGGGGCTCGACTGACCCCGCTCAATTCACTGACTAGAGTCAGACATATGGGTGGTGATGAGCTGATGGTCGGCACGATCCGGCAATTCAATCGGACAGTCACACAGAGCATCGGTGCCCTCCGGGACGGCTACCTAGCACGGGATCGGCCACTTGCTGAGTCCAGGCTGCTATGGGAGATCGGAACTGATGGATGCGATGTCCGCACGCTGCGGACACGTCTTGAGTTCGACTCGGGTTATCTGAGCCGGCTCCTCCGGGCACTCGAGGCGTCGGGGCTGGTGACCCTCGTTGCGAGCGAGTCGGACAGGCGCATCCGCAGGGCACAGCTCACGCGCAAGGGACGCAGGGAGCGCGCCCTGCTCGACCACAGGAGTGACACACTGGCGCGGTCCCTGCTCAGGCCGCTGAGCGAGGATCAACGCGCCCGGCTGGTCGCAGCGATGGCCGAGGTCGAGAGACTGCTGACCGCCTCGATGGTCGAGATCCGGGTGGAGGACCCGGACCAGGCCGATGCCAGGTACTGCTTGCGCGAGTACTTCTCCGAGTTGGACCGACGGTTCGACGGTGGGTTCGACCCGCGGGGCAGCCTGCCGGCCGATGCGGACGACATGAGACCTCCCGTGGGCATGTTCTTGGTGGCTACGCTCCACGGCGAACCGGTCGGTTGTGGTGCGCTGAAGTTCCACAGAGATCAGCCGACCGAGCTGAAGCGCATGTGGGTGTCACCCGCGGTGCGGCGACTCGGGGTCGGTCGCCGCCTACTCGAGGAGCTGGAGAGGTGGACCGTCGAGCAAGGGAGTCACGTCGTCCGGCTCGAGACCAACAGAGCGCTGCCCGAGGCTGTCGCGATGTACCGCTCGAGGGGCTATCGGGAAGTCGACGCTTTCAATGATGAGCGTTACGCAGATCACTGGTTCGAGAAGTACCTGGGTCAGGAGGCACACGGTCGTGGACAATGAGCGGCGGCACGAGCGCGCCACCCTTGGCCACCAGCCGCCAGGCACGTGAGCCCGAGCGGGCTAGGTCCTCTCTGAGGAATGTGCTCAGGCATCCAACGTCAGGCGCATCACCCAGCGCCACTTAGCGATCCGACGGTCGCGAGTGAAGCCGAACTCCTCGAACAACGTTTCGGGTCCGGTATGGAGAAACGCACCCCGCTGCGGAGGGCGGTCCTCGACCTGCTCGGGGTAGGCCTCAACGACCCCACCGCCGCCGGCGCGCATGGCATCCAGCGCTGCGGAGACCGCGGCCCGGGACACACCCTTGCCTCGATGACGCTTGTCGGTGAAGAGGCAGCCGATGCGCCAGTCCGGAAGCTCCGCAAGCTCCCTGGTGTACGCGGCAGCGTTCTTGATGTTGGGAAGCTCCGCAGGGGAGCCGTACTGGCACCAGCCGACGCAGTCACCTCCTGCATAGACCAGGATCTGATGCACCGTCCGGGCACGCACGTGAGCCTGCTTCCGCTTCCTGTTGTCAGCTGCGGTGCCGTCCTTGCTCAGCCCTTCGGCGTGGAATCCCATGCACCAACACCCACCCCAGACACCGTTGTTGGCCTCGACCAGACGAGCGAAGTCGTCCCAGGTGTCCGGGGACAGTGGGCGGGTGCTGTACGCACCAGGATCAGGTGCCATCGCCTCATGATGCCAACCCCTCGGCAGGGACTGGAAGGCGCATCGCGGGTACCGGAAGCTACTGCCCTGGGTGGGCGCGCCCCGGTTCAACCGAGAGCGCGGGAAGCGTGCTGACGCGTCATTCACGCAGACTGCCATGCGACGAACCGGACGAGATCATCCCCAGGTTGGACATGCGTTGTGTGGCGCATCGCAGGACGTCAACTTCCTGATGACCACTCACGTGCCAGCATCGCGAAGAGGAACTCGCTTCCCCACGCGCCTTTGAAGAAGACGTTCTCGACGAAGTGCGCCTCACGGCGCATCCCGGCGCGCTGGAGCAGAGCGGCTGCCGGTTCGTTCAGCGCATCGGTCACAGCGATGATCCGGTGCAGCGCGAGCGACTCGAAGGCGTAGCCGAGCAGCGCGTGCAATGCTTCGGTGGCGTAGCCCTTGCCCTGCTGGGTCGGCGCGAGCGTGAAGCCGACCTCCGCCTCGCTGGGCTCGCTCGCATCGACCTTGAGGGCAAGGTCGCCGACCAGTGCCTCATCCGCACGCGCCTCCAGCGCGATCTGGTACCACTCGCCGGGCACGCCCGGCCGGAGTCCGTGCATCGACTCGATGAGCGATCGGCCCTGCTCGAGGGTGTAGTCGCTCCAGCTCTGGAAGCGCTCGACGTCCGGATGCTGGCGATACGCCACGAACTGCTCGAGGTCATCGAAGGCGAACGGTCGCGCACACAGGCGTGGCGTCTCGAAGAACGAGCGGGGCCGCATGCCCGCAGCCTAACCAGGCGTAGGTTTCGCGGTCCTCGGCGTGGCAGGCGCGGTCCAGGCAGGATCGCGGCCGTTGCCTGCGATGACCTCGTCCAGCACGGACGAGTCGGCGGGGACGGGCAGTGCTGGACCGAATGCCTCACCACGTGCCTCGTCCGAACCGGGCCCGGACATCATCGTGACGAACTCCCTGGCCGGCGCGAGAGACCCATCGTCGAGAGAGAGATCCTGTCCGCTGGCACGGGCCACGTCCCAGCCGTGCGTCACCAGCTCGTTGGCCGCGGTGATGCCGACGGCGGACGACGGTGCCTCGAAGCCCGCGATCCAGGTCGTGCCCTCCCATGCCGCCGGGTCGGCCCACGCCTCGACCAGCCGGTCCAGCCAGATGGCGGTCTCCGCGCGCCAATCGTCGGGCAACAGAGCGGCGTCGCCCTGCGGAGGAGGCTTCGAGCCACCGGACGGCTGCTGCTTGTGCGCGGCCAGCGTGAACGCCTCGGCGAGCCCTCGGATGTGCTGCAGCAGATCGCCCAAGGCGTAGCTCGGGCACGGGGTCGGGTCCGCCAGCTGGTCGTCGCGCACCCCGTTCACCAGTCGAGCCATCTCATGGGCCGCAGAACCGAGATCATGCATCTGAGACTCCTTGCTAACGTGTGTTCGCCTAGTGACATGCCAACGCGCATAGACTCATCGGTCAGGAAGCGTAGGAGCGTACCGATGTCTCGCGATTCCAACATTCCTGAAGCGTTCGACGTGTATACGGTCGTGGTTCTGCGGCGGCCGGCCGGTGTACCGCAGCTGCCGGACGATGAGCTGGATGCGCTGCAGGCCCGCCATCTGGCCTACCGAGGCGAACTGGGCCGACAGGGTGCGTTGGTCGTGAATGGGCCGTTCGACGCGCAGAGCGACCCGACCTACCGCGGGATGTCGATCTTCGCCTGCGACGCCGCCGAGGCGGCCCGGCTGTCAGACGCCGACCCATCGGTCGTGGCCGGGCGACTCGCCCACGATGTGATGGAGTGGTGGGTCCGCCCGGGCTCGCTGGCCTTCCCCCTCAGCGACCGCTCGGTCGGCAAACGCCGTTCAATGCGCAGCGACTGACGCGTCGCCTTCGGCGTTGGGGCTCGATTGTGCTCCTGAGCGCTCAGCAGCCCGTGCAAACCTGGATTGCCACGCCGTCGCCCCGGCTACCAGTCCGGCTCGGGAGGCCGGCGGCCGTCACGACGTGGCGCGATGGAAATCTCTTCGGTGGCCAGAATGTCTGCATGAGTGACCCGTTCATCGGCGAGATCAGGCTCTTCCCCTACGACTTCGCCCCGCTCGGCTGGGCGCCATGCGACGGGCGTGTGCTGTCGATAGCTCAACACACTGAGCTGTTCTCGTTGTTGGGCACGAACTATGGCGGGAACGGGACCAGCACGTTCGCCCTGCCGGACCTGCGGGGCCGCGTCGCGGTCTCGGCCGGACAGGGAGCCGGGCTGAGCAACCACCAGCTCGGCGGGACCGGAGGCGACGAGAGGGTCACGTTGACGACGCAGACCCTTCCGGCCCACAGCCACGCCGTGGTCGCCAACGGCGGCAGGGGGGCGAACGCTTCCCCC
>JBKPNJ010000075.1:0-4868 GCA_046732575.1 Actinomycetota bacterium | reverse complement strand
ACGATGATCGCTCCGATCAGGATCACGCCGTGGATGGCGTTCGCACCCGACATCAGCGGCGTGTGCAACGTCGACGACACCTTTGAGATGACCTCGATGCCGACGAAGACGCTCAACACGAAGATCGTCAGCCAGGTGGTGGGCTCATTCATGAGGCGGCACCTTCCAGGAGCTCGCGGCTGGGCCCATGGTTGATCCGGCCGCCGTGGGTCACGCAGCTGCCGGTGACGACCTCGTCGTCGAAGTCCGGCGAGAACACCCCGTCCCTCGTCATCAGCGTGAGCAGGTTGAGGATGTTCTGTGCGTACAGCCGGCTCGACGGTCCCGGCATCTGGGAGGGCACGTTGAACGCGCCCCACACGTCGGCGTGGCCGATGCGGACGGTCTCCCCGGGGAGCGCGCCCTCGACGTTCCCGCCGGACTCGGCCGCAAGGTCGACGACGACGGAGCCGGGCTTCATTCCTTCCACCATCCCCCGGGTGACCAGTAGCGGCGCCTGGCGCCCGGGAACCGCCGCGGTGGTGATCAGCGCGTCAGCGGCGGCGATGTACGGCGCCAGCAGGTCGCGCTGCCGGGCCGCCCGGTCCTCGGTCATCTCCCGGGCGTACCCGCCCGTACCCTCCAAGGTCTCCAGCTCCAGCTCGATCGCCACCGCACCCATCGACCTGATCTCGTCAGCGGCCGCTGCTCGCACGTCGTACGCCCGCACCACGGCGCCCAGCCGCTTCGTCGTCGCGATCGCCTGGAGGCCGGCGACGCCCGCGCCTAGAACCACCACCTCCGCGGGCCGTACGGTCCCGGCCGCGGTCATGTTGAGCGGGAAGAATCGTCGCAGCCGCTCGGCCGCCACGATCGCGCACCGGTATCCGGCCACCAGCGCCTGGGACGAGAGGGCGTCCATCGACTGCGCCCGAGAGATCCTGGGCACCAGCTCCATGGAGAACGCGGTCACCCCTCGGTCGCGCAGGATGCGGATCAGGTCCGGCGACTGCGCCCATGGCAAGAACGAGATCGTGGCCACGCCCTCGCCGATCCGCTGCAGCTTGCTGATCTCCAACGGCTGGACGGAAAGCACCAGGTCCGCCCCATCGATAGCGGCCGCCTCGACTGTGGCCCCCGCTTCCCGGTATCCGTCGTCATCGAAATCGGCTCGCTGCCCGGCCCCCGGCTCGACGCCGACCTCATAGCCGAGCGCGATGAGCTTGCCGACCGTTTCCGGCACCATCGCGACCCTGCACTCGCCTTCGCGCGACTCCTTGACTACGACAACCCTCACGGGCTGCAACTTAGAGCACAGGACGCCTGGGGTTGCGCACCCACTCCCTCTCCCGCACGGTCTGACGGTCGAACCGGCGCTCGGCTGAACCGCCGACGCTGACGTAGGTTGCCAGCATGTGCTCCCCCCACGACGCCCAGCCGCCGGGCCCGACCGGCGGCGGTGACCGGCCGAGCGGCGAGCGCCTGCTCCTGTCCTCCGCCGACGGCACCGACTTCGCGGCCTATCTGGCGGCGGCTTCCAGCCCGTGCGGCTCCGGTGCGGTCATCCTGCCGGATGTTCGCGGCCTCTTCTCGTTCTACGAGACGCTGGCGGAGAATCTGGCCGCGGCCGGCGTCGACGCGATAGTCATCGACTACTTCGGCCGTACCGCCGGCACGATGGTCCCGAGACCGTCCGACTTCGACTTCATGACGCACGTCGAGCAGACCACCCCGGAGAACATTCGCTCCGACATCGCCGCCGCCCTGGACCGGCTCAGGGAGACGACCGACGTGCGCCGGCTCTACAGCGTCGGTTTTTGTTTCGGTGGGTCCAACTCGTTCAACCTTGCCTGGCGGAACCTGGGGCTGTCCGGTGTGGTGGGCTTCTACGGGCGGCCGCGCGACCCGCGGCCCGGGTACCCGAGCGCGCTGGATCACACCGAGGAGTTCACCTGCCCTGTGCTCGGCCTGTTCGGCGGGGCGGACGAGGGGATCCCGGTCGCCGACGTACGGGCGTTCGACGCCGCGCTCACCGACGCGGGGGTGGCGCATGAGATCCAGATCTACGCGGGCGCACCGCACAGCTTCTTCGACCGGCGCTTCGACGAACACCGCCAAGCCTGCGCGGACGCATGGCACCGGATGCTCACGTTCATGGCGGCGAAACCGGCGGCCTAGTCGGAAGTCCGATGAGTGGCGTGAGAGGTCGACGGCGAGCCCGGTTGGGGTGACGCTTTGACATACTTTGCGTCAAGAGTCGGCTACTCTGAGTTATGAACCTCTGGTGCCCGGGCACTGACCCGTGGGCAGAACTGGACGCGGCGAAACGCTGGATACAGGTCGACTACCAGCATCCGGACGCAATGAGACCACCGGTTCCCGCCCTCATCGAAGCAGTGTCGAAACCCGACGCCGATCCAGTCGGGCGGAAGGGTCGTGGACCGAGTGGTCTCGCGGAGTCATGAGCTGGCGCAGCCGCGCCGAGCCGCTCGTGGTGATGATTCTGTGCATCGTGGCCTTCCTGCTGAGCCGATAGCATGGCGCGCCGCGCGCTTCGCTGTTCTCCGGGGCGCGGCCTTCCTTGTGTCCGGGTGTCCCCGCATTCCGCTGCTCGACCACTGGATGGCTTGGGGCATTCGGCCCCCGGGGGAGACCCGACCGGCGTAGTCTTCCAGCGCGGGGCACGCCCTTACCGAACGTTGCACTCACTCCACTCGGCCAGGAGCGGTTGATGACCCTCGCAGCACCCGACATGTTCCACGTGCTGGCCGCTTTGGCTGCCTTACTCGTGTTTGCTCACGCAGGCGGTCTTCTCGCGGCTCGCTTCAGTCTCCCTCCGATGGTCGGGGAGCTCGCCGGTGGTGTGATATTGGGCGCCACGGTGCTTGGCCACGTCTGGCCCTCGGGGTCTGAGTGGATGTTCCCTACCGCACCCGAGTCCGGCGCGGTGCCGCCGGTCCTGCCTGTCCTCGCCTTCTGCAGCCAGCTCGGTCTGCTGCTGCTCATGTTCGTCGGCGGTCTCGGCATGCGCCGGCTGGTCACCCGCCAGGACGTCAAGGCTGTCGGTTGGATCTCCGGCCTGGGCGTGCTTGTGCCGGTGATGGCAGGACTTCTGTTCTTCCGCTTCGAGGACCTGGACGGATATCTCGGCCCAGCCAAGTCTCAGCCGGCCCTGCACATCGTGCTCATCGCCGCGCTCGCGGTTACCAGCATCCCGGTGATCACCCGGATCTTCATCGACCTCGGCCTGATGGAGACACGCCTGGCGCGTATCGTCCTGTCGGTCGCGGTGCTCGAGGACGTCTTGCTGTACATCGGCATTTCACTGGCCGTGGGCATGGCCGACGGGATAGCCAAATCCGACGCGTCGGTACCGACGTACCTGCACCTCGATCCCAGCGGGATCCCGTTCATCGCGTGGCACGTCGCAGCCAGCTTGCTGCTGCTTGTCATCGCCTCGGTCGGTGCCAGGGTGCTTCCATCTCGTACCAAGCGGGGCCGCAATCCGGTCGCCCGGCGTAGCCCTCTCGGGTGGACTGTCGCCTTCCTTTTCGCCGTCACGCTGGTGGCAATGCTTCTCGGGCTGGCCCCCATCTTCGGTGCCCTCGTCGCCGGTATCAGCGTGGCAAGGGACGAGCGCCCGGAGTTCGTCGCAGCACGGCGGCAGATGGAGACCTTCGCCATGGCGACGTTCATACCGATCTACTTCGCGCTGATCGGCGTGTCACTGGACTTCATCGCCGAGTTCGACTGGCAGTTCACACTCGGATTGCTGATCGTCGGCACCACCGTCAAATTTCTCGCGTCGCTGGCGGGTGCGCGTATCGCCGGAGAGCGACCGCCGATGGCGAGGGCACTGGCCGTCAGCGTCAACGCCCGTGGCGGACCGGGTATCGTGCTCGCGACGACAGCGTTCGCCGCCGGAATCATCGAGGTCAGGGCCTTCACCGGACTCATCGTGCTGGCACTTGTGACCTCGGTCTTCGCCGGCATCTGGCTTGCATGGATGCTGCGCGCCGATCCCGAGACGGAGCGGCATATCCGCTGTGACCAGCCCGGCGTTGTACCGCCCGTGGCTGGCGGAGACAGCGGTATCGAGACTTTGCGCACGTGATGTGTCCTTGCCACTGCTATTGCTATTGATGGCTGATGCCGCAGGTTCCTTACCCACATTGCGTTACGGTCTTCTCACCTAAAGTCAGTTCACCAAGCTTAACTCCACGCAAATCGTCTATTTGATTGACGCTCTGAATTGACCATGCCAGCGTTTGGCCTCTATTGACGGAGGCCTTTCCTTTGTCTACTCGCTTTCGCCGGTCATTGACGGTCCCCAAGGTGCTGTTGTGCGCGACGCTGCTTGGCTCGGCATTCCTCGCGGCCGAGTCACCCGCCTTGTCAGCCTCTTCGGCGCTTCCGATCCGTGCCTCGGCTGCCGCAGCTCACGTCTGTGGCGGCTTGATACCCGACGCTCTGTACTCCGAGGACGCCGCCGTGCTCGGCGTGGCGCATGCCTGCGAGCATCTGAGGGGCCGCAAGGAAGCCAAGAGCGAGACGCCGGCGCAGACGGCCGCGGCTACCCGCGCGTTCCATGTTGCTTACGAGCAGGCCACGGCAGCGCTCGGCACCACAGACCCCGCCGTCATCGGGAGCTGGAGTGCGGCGACGAATCCCGGCACGAAAACCGTCGGGATCAGTGCAGTGCTGCTGCACACCGGAAAGGTGCTGCTGTTCGGCGGCAAGTACAGGTCCACCGACAAGAACACGGCGGCGTACCTGTACGACCCGGTGACGAGGACGGGGCATGAAGTGCCGGCACCGGCCGCAGTGTTCTGCGGAGCGGTGACACAGCTCAGCGATGGCAGGGTGCTCTCCTCCGGTGGAGCCAATCC
>JBKPNJ010000074.1:0-15921 GCA_046732575.1 Actinomycetota bacterium | reverse complement strand
CAACGACGTACTGCGCGGCGTGCAGGAGCCGGGCGGCTTCGGTTACGACGCCGGCCTCGCGCTCAACCAGGCGTCCGCTGGAAAGACCGGAACCGCGGAGAACCACCAGTCCGTGTGGTTCGTCGGCTACACGCCGAACATGGTGGGCGCTGCGATGATCGCGGGAGCCAACTACGTGGGAAGCCCCGTCAGCCTCGACGGTCAGACACTGGGCGGCGTCTACACCGACAGCAGCCATGGTTCGACGACTGCCGGCCCGATGTGGGGTGAGGCGATGAAGGCGATCCAGGGCATACTGCCGGACCGGAACTTCGTGCTGCCGAACGCTCAGGCCGTCAAGGGTGTCCAGGTCGACGTCCCGTCACTCGCCGGGTACAGCATCGACCACGCGAAGGCAGCATTGGCCGGTGCCGGGTTCCTCCCCGTTGTCGGGTACACCGTGGACTCCGCCGAGCCCGAGGGGACCGTCGCGTACACCTCGCCAGGGGCGTACACGACGGCCGGATCCGGCTCCCCCGTCACGATCTACGTCTCCGACGGCACCCCCTATGTGCCGCCACCGCCCCCGACACCCACGCACACCCAGACGCAGCCATCGCCCACGCCGAGCGCGCCGTCGCCGACGCAAACCGCACCCACTCCGACGTCCCCGACGCCGTCAGGCGGTCCGACGTCACCCACGCCGACCGGTCCCACACCGACGAGTCCCACGCCGACGCCATCGCAGGGGGAGACCAACGGCAACGGCAACGGCAACGGCAACGGCAACGCGAACGGCAACGGCAACGGCAACGGGCACGGGCACGGGCACTGACCTCGGCGTGCTCCGGGAGCTTCTCTAAGCCCCGAGCTGCCGCCTGACCTCGGCGGCAACCGCGCTGCCGTCGGCACGGCCCTTCACCAGGGGCTGCACGGCGCCCATCACACGGCCCATCGCCGACAGACCTGCCCCGGCGGAGCCGGTGCTCGCGATCGCTTCGGCGACGATCCCGGCGATGGCTTCCTCGTCGAGCTGCGGGGGGAGGTACTCGGAGAGGATCGCCAGCTCGGCACGCTCCTTGGCGGCGAGCTCGGTCCGGCCCGCCGCGTCGAATGCGGTGGCGGCCTCCCGGCGCTGTTTGGCCTGCGAGGAGAGCACGTCGACCACCTGCTCGTCGGTCAGCCGACGCGGTTGCTTGCCGGACACCTCCGCATTGGTGATTGCAGCCAGCACCATCCGCAGGGTCGATGACCGGAGCGCATCCCGCGCCTTCATCGAGACCACGAGGTCATCGTGTATTCGCTCCTTCAGACCAGGCATACCGCAAGTGTGGCAGCCTGGTCAGATGCATCCCGCCGCTGCCGCCGCGCTCGGCCTCACCGCTGCCGGCGCAGCGGGGCTGGGGTACGCGGGGGGATATGAGGTTCGCGCGTTCACCCTGCGCGAGCTGGACGTCCCGGTGCTGCCGGCCGGCTCGACTCCGATTCGTGTCCTGCATCTCTCGGACCTGCACCTCACGCCGGGTCAGCGCAAGAAGCAGCGATGGGTGCGCGAGCTCGCCGACCTGAAGCCGGATCTGGTGATCAACACCGGCGACAACCTGGCTCACCAGGAGGCGGTGCCTGCCGTCCTCTCCGCGCTCAATCCGCTGCTGGAGCGGCCCGGCGTGTTCGTGTTCGGCTCCAATGACTACTTCGGGCCGGTCCTGAAGAACCCCGCTCGCTATCTGATCCCGAGACGCCGCAAGCGGCGCCTGTTCGGGCCCCAGCTGCCCTGGCGTGAGCTGCGCAGCGCCTTCGAGTCCCGGGGATGGGTCGACCTGACGAACCGGCGTCGGCAGCTCAGTGTCGACGGGCTCCGGGTCTCGTTCGCCGGCGTCGACGACCCCCACCTCGGTTATGACCGGCTGGACGCCGTCGCCGGGGCCGCCGATGCCACGACCGACTTGTCGATCGCCGTCACGCACGCCCCGTACCTGCGCGTGCTGGACGCCTTCACCAGCGACGGCTACCCGATCATCTTCGCCGGCCACACCCACGGTGGCCAGCTCTGCCTGCCGGTCAAGGGCGCCCTGGTGACCAATTGTGATCTCGAGACGGCACGGGCGAAGGGGTTGCACGAGCACCGCGTGGCCGGTCACCAGCCGTCGTGGATGCACGTATCGGCCGGGCTCGGTACGTCACCGAAGGCGCCGGTGCGTTTCTGCTGCCGGCCGGAGGCATCTCTGGTCACGCTGGTGCCGGGCTGACGGGATCCGCCTGCCGGATCTGCGCCTGCGGCGGTGTCGCCGTTCGGGGCGCCGGGAGTTGTCGTGCCTGGGAAGCTCTCGGATAGACTCGCCCGCTTCGGGCTGTGGCGCAGTTTGGTAGCGCGCGTCGTTCGGGACGACGAGGCCGCAGGTTCAAATCCTGTCAGCCCGACCATGTGCCACCGGCTCTACTCCTCGCCGGAGAGCTCCAGCTGCTTCGTGTCGCGAGGACGATCCTGCTCCATAGCGGTGGGGGCTAACGCGTCCACCCTGAAATGCTTGCCCAGTGTCTCGGTCTGTCCCTGATAGTTGGAGCCGGACCCGCTGTCGCCGTACAGCATGGTGGGCGGCTCGAGCATGCGCTCGAAGGTGAGCTTGCAGACGTGTTGACGGTGCTCGATCATGAAGGCCACGTCGTGAGCGCGGACCTCCAGTGCTGCGGTCGAGCCGACCTGTGCTGCGTCGATGCTGTAGCCGAATCCGGGATCGAAGAAGCCGGCGTAGTGAGTGCGGAGCTCGCCGCTGGTGGGATCGTACGCCGCCATCTCCGCGGCCAGGTGCGGCGGGATCGTGACCGCCTCGTGCGACATGAGGAGGTAGAAGCTGTTCGGTTGAAGGACGATGCGATCGCCCTTCTCTCGCTGCACCTTGTCCCAGAAGAGGTTGGGGTCGGACGATCGGGACGCGCTGAGGTCCAGCAGGGGCGCGCTGCTTCGCGCCCGCCACCCAACGCCTCTCGCCATGGAGCCACGCAGGTTCAGCCCCAGGAACAGGCCTGAGGACAGTTGCAGCTCCCTCGGGTGCACCGGCTTGCCGCCGACCGACAGCAAGGGTCCCCCCGCGTGCTCACGGCGGATGTCGGCGTCCGACAGTGCAGCGTTCCCGACGGAGAGCCGCAGTTGGTTGAGGCTCAGTCCGCGGTGCACGCGGATGGGAAAGGAAAGGGGTACCACCTCGAGGTAGAGAGGTCCGACATACCCGGGCCTGATGTCATCGAAGCGTGCGCCGTGATCGGTGATGACGCGAGTGAACACGTCCGCTCGACCTGTCGAGCTCTTCGGGTTCGCCCGCGCCCTCATCTCCTGCGGCAGCCGGAGTCGCTCGATCAGCGGGATGACGTACGGGAGCCCCACCTCCAGCACCGCACCGTCCGCACCGGAGAGGTCGACGGTGTACCGGCTCACCTCATCCAACCGGTGCTCGACCGTTTGGCGGCCGGGGAGGAAACTGCACTGGATGCGATGCGCCACCTCCCCCAGTCGCAGGTCGAGGCTGGCCGGCTGGATGTTCGACGCCGGGATGGCATCACCGAGGGCGCTGATGAATCCCGATGAGATGGCCTTCTCGATGTGGTGATTGGGGAGCACACCACTCTTGCTGTCGGGCAGGTCCGGCATCGATGCCCCTTTCGCGGCGTTGCCGGAGTCTAACGACGGGACGTCCCGGCCCGGCCGCTGCCGGAACCGACCTCCACCGTCAGCCGTGGGTCCCGCCGCCTGATCTAGCCGTACGCAACGATCGCAACGCGGTCCAACACGAGCAGGTCGCTGGCGTCCGCCAGGCGCCGGCCGTCGGGGTCGATGCCATTGACCGGAACCAGGGTCACCTGGATGGTCGGCGGGTCCCCGTCATCCCCGGCTGCTGCGTCGAGGCTGTGCCAGGCCTCGGTGATCTTCACGACCCTGGTCTGGGGAGTCAGCTTGTGTGCCGGCCTGACGTCGAAACGATGAGGCGGACCCTCGGGCACATGGCAGTGCATCTCGTCCCCCACGCAGCCACCATGGCCGAAGACATAGTAGGAGCCGGCGTATCCGTGCTCGGCGTCCTGGGCCGTGTCGGCGTTCGCGTCCGGCTGGCCGAGGAAGATCCGGACCTCGTACGACCCATCGCGGTGCCCGACCCCGAACACCTGCAGGTCCACTCGGGCGATCTCCTCATCGGCGGGATCGGGTATCTCGAGAGGAGGCGATACGTAGGTCATGGTGAGCCCTCCGGTGACTCAACTGTCGCACTCGCCGTTGACACTGCGTACTCATAGCCGAGGCTGGCCACGTCAAGCGTCATGCGGACGGTCATCGGGAACGGCGGCAACGGGGTGTCGAGCAGGTCGCGGTCGATCGAGCCGATCCCGGTGTGCGTGAGCTGCCACAGCCGCCAGATCCGGTCGACCATCGCATGGTGGGCCCAGAACAGTGGGTCGTAGGCAGCGTAGGCGATGTCAGCCATGGTGCCGCCGACCCAGACGTGGACCCAGTTGTGCAGGTTCTCCAGCCGATTGTTGAAGTCACGGAAGTCGCCGGCATCCAGCACGTCCTGCACGTCGGCCCGGGTGGGAAGCTGCGAAGGATCCTGGGGATCTCGGCTGGTCCTGCTGGGTTGCTCCCGACCGCCGGCGATGCCCGGGGGGATCGCGCGGTGATGCAACGGGTTCGCGGTGCCGTCCGCCAGCGTCTCCCGGCGGTACAGCTCCGGAATGCCGGAGCTGTGCGACTGCTCCGACGACCAGTCCCACCACGGCAGGGACGCTGCCGGAACCTGGTCCTGCAGGGCGAGCTCGAACAGGTACAGGTATGCGCGGTGCCATGGCAGGAACAGCCGGCTGCCGTGGAAGCACGAGACCGGGAGGGGCAGGCCGTGGATCCCGGCGTGGTAGGCGAAGCCCCGCTCGTCCCGGAGTTCCGAGACCGCGGCGAAGCCGGCGCGAACGGCATCGACCTGGCGCGCCAGGAGCCGGGAGACGTTCTTGCGATGACGCAGCCGACGTCGGGACGAAGGAGCCGGCGACGGCTGCGGCCCGGATGGCTGTTCGGTCACGTGGCCTCCCCTCGATCACAGCCGATGATGTCGAAGCCGTCAGGACCAGGCAACCCACCAGGCGCGACTAGGGTGGGCCGGTGACATCTCACCCAGGCCTGCACGGGAGCGTCGCACTGGTGACCGGAGCCTCCAGCGGGATCGGTGCTGCGACCGCGCGTGTCCTCGCCGCCGAGGGCGCCGAGGTCGCTCTGGCGGCGCGTCGAGTCGATCGTCTGGAGGACCTCGCAGCCGAGATCCGCTCCGCCGGCGGCAAAGCGCTGGTCATCGAGGCCGACGTGACAAGCCGTCAGCAGGCGGATGCAGCTGTCGACCGCGCCGCGACCGAGTTCGGTCGCCTCGACATCCTCGTCAACAATGCCGGAGTGATGCTGCTGGGACCGATCCTCGACGCGCCGGTGGAGGAGTGGGAGCGGATGATAGAGCTCAACGTGCTCGGGCTGCTCTACTGTTCGAGGGCGGCCATCCCCCATCTGCTCAGGGCCGCAGAAGGTCCTCGGGGCGTCGCTGACCTCGTCAACATCAGCTCCGTGGCCGGCCGTACGGTCCGACTGGGTAGCGGTGTCTATAACGCGTCGAAGCACGCAGTCGGGGCCTTCAGCGAGTCGCTGCGGCAGGAGGTCACCGCCCGGCACCTGCGCGTCTCCCTGGTCGAGCCCGGCGCCGTCGACACCGAGTTGCCGTCCCACAACCGCGAGGAGATCCGGGCTGGGCTCGACGAACGGTTCGCCGACATGGAGCGCCTGGAGGATCACGACATCGCTGATGCGATCCGCTACGTGGTCACCCGACCACGTCACGTCGCCATCAACGAGATCCTGATCCGGCCGACAGAGCAAGCGAACTGAAGGCGCGGCAACCGGGTCAGAGGGACTTCGCGACGAGCTCCGCGATCTGCGCGGTGTTCAGAGCGGCGCCCTTTCGCAGGTTGTCGCCACAGACGAAGAACTCCAGCGCGTTGGGGAAGTCGAGCGACTGGCGTAGCCGCCCCACGAACGTCGGATCGGTTCCGACGGCGTCGGCTGGAGTCGGGAACTCGCCGCCGACCGGATCGTCGATCACCACCACGCTGGGCGCCTCGACAAGGGTCTGCCGGGCCAGGTCCACGTCGATGTACTGCTCGAAGACCGCGTGCACGGCAAGGGAGTGAGTGGTGACGACGGGCACGCGTACGCACGTCGCCGACACCTTCAGATCGGCGATGCCCAAGATCTTGCGCGACTCGTTGCGGACCTTGCGCTCCTCGCTCGACCAGCCGTCCACGCCGACCGACCCGGCCATCGGGATGACGTTCAGAGCCAGCGGGGCGGGGAACGGGGACACGTCCCCGAGCTTGTTGCTCACCGCCCTCCGGATGTCGCCTGAGGTCTGACCCAGGCTCCGGTCCGACGCCACGACCTCGAGCTCGTCGTAGAGCCGGTCGACGCCTGCCTGCCCGGCGCCTGACGCTGCCTGGTACGACGCGACGACGAGCTCGCGCAGCCCCCATCTGGCGTGCAGGGCACCCAGTGCGTCCATCATCGCCATCGTTGTGCAGTTGGGGTTGGCGATGATGCCCCTGGGACGGTTCCGGACCTGTGCGGGGTTGACCTCGGCGACCACCAGGGGCACCTCGTCGTCCATCCGGAACGCCCCGGAGTTGTCGATCGCGACGGCACCATGAGCCACCGCGATCGGCGCCCACTGCAACGACACCTCATCCGGTACGTCGAACATCGCAACGTCGACTCCGTCGAACACCTCCGGCGTCAGCGCAACGACCTCGACCTGCTGACCCCGCACCTTGAGCATCCTGCCGGCCGAGCGCTGCGATGCGACCAGCCGGATCTCCCCCCAGACGTCCTCCCGCCGGGACAGGATCTCCAGCAGCACCGTGCCCACAACCCCCGTTGCGCCCACCACCGCGAGTGTCGGTTTGCCGCTCACCGCCCACTGCCCCCGTAGATCACGGCTTCGATCTCCTCGCCACCGAGGTCGAATGCCCGGTGCGCGGCCGCCACAGCCGCGTCGACGCCGTTCTGGTCGACGATCACCGAGATCCGGATCTCAGATGTCGAGATCATCTCGATGTTGACGCCGGACTCGGCGATGGCCGAGAAGAAGCGGGCCGTGACTCCGGGATGCGAGCGCATGCCGGCTCCGACCAGTGAGACCTTCCCGATGCGGTCGTCGTACAGGAGCTGGTCATAGCCGACCTCGTCCTTCAGCCGAACCAGGGCCGTCATCGCCTGCGCGCCGTCGGAGCGCGGCAGCGTGAAGGAGATATCGGTACGCGCGGTCGACGCGGCGGAGATGTTCTGCACGATCATGTCGACGTTGATCTGCGCGTCGGCGACCGCCTCGAAGATGCGGGCCGCCTGACCGATCTTGTCGGGGACGCCGACCACTGTGATCTTCGCCTCGCTACGGTCGTGTGCGACGGCGGAGATGATCGGCTGTTCCATTCCAGTCCCCTCGGGGTTGTCGACGACCCAGGTGCCGTCCCGGGTGCTGAAGGACGACCTGACGTGGATCGGCATGTCGTGCCGGCGGGCGTACTCCACGCATCGGACGTGAAGGACCTTGGCGCCGCAGGCCGCCATCTCGAGCATCTCCTCATAGGAGATGCGCGGGATCTGCCGGGCGGTAGGCACGATCCTCGGGTCGGCGGTGAAGATCCCGTCGACGTCGGTGAAGATCTCGCACGAGTCGGCGCGCAGTGCTGCGGCGAGGGCAACAGCCGTGGTGTCCGACCCGCCACGGCCGAGGGTGGTGATGTCCTTGGTCTCGGTCGACACACCCTGGAAGCCGGCCACGATGGCGATGGCTCCCTCCTGCAGCGCGGCCTGGATCCGGCCGGGGGTGACGTCGATGATCTTGGCCTTGCCATGCGCCGCGTCGGTGATGACCCCGGCCTGGCTACCGGTGAAGGACCGGGCCTGAAACCCCAGGTTGGCGATCGCCATGGCCACCAGTGCCATCGAGATCCGCTCCCCTGCCGTGAGCAGCATGTCCATCTCACGGGCGGGAGGCAGCGGCGAGACCTGCTCGGCCAGCGCGATCAGCTCGTCTGTGGTGTCGCCCATCGCGGAGACGACAACGCAGACGTCGTGCCCCTGGCGTCGGGTCTCGACGATGCGCTGGGCAACGCGTTTCATGCCATCTGCGTCCGCAACCGACGAACCGCCGTACTTCTGGACGACAACGCCCACGCGGTGCTCCTCGGATCGGCTTGTGTCGTTCGACGGCGTCTTGCGCGGTGCCCCAGTCTACCGGCGCCGGGGCTACGACCCGGCTGTAAGTCCAGGGCGGGCTCAGCTCGGCGAGATGTCCAGGCGGTCGTGGGAGATGACCGACTGCAGCGCCCGCAGCGCGGCTGAGGCCTCGGCGCCCCAGGACGACACGTAGGAGAACTGCCAGGACCACAGCGCCTCGTCCAGTCGACCGGCCCGATGATGCCGCAGGCCGTGGGCAACGGCAGAGGCGATGCCGGCCAGGTCGTCGGAAAGCTTGCTGAAGACCAGCTCAGGGGGGGCCTCGTACGGGTCGAAGACCTCGACGTACTCGTCGGCGCCACCGAGCAGCTCGGCCAGCCGCTCGCGCAGGGCGTCGAGGTCCGGATCGGGACCGGCATCTGGTTCGTATCGCTCGGCGGGCACGATGTCGACGTGCGCCGCAAGCCGCGCACCTCCGAGCAGCAGCTGGCTGACCTCGAGCAGCAGCAGCGGGACGGCGCGGCCCGGATCATCCCCCCGGGCGATCTCCCGGATCGCCAGCAGAAAGCTCTCGACCTGGTCGGCGATCATCTGACCGAGGTCTTCCAGCTCGCCGTAGACGACGTCAGCAAGTCCTTCGGTCGACAACGTCTGGACGCCGTCGACGCTCTCGTCACTCATCGATTGATCGCCTCCCTTCGAATGCCCGGCCCAGTGTCACCTCGTCGGCGTACTCCAGGTCTCCCCCCACCGGCAGCCCGCTGGCCAACCGCGTGATTCGTAACCCTAGCGGTCGCAGCAGCCGGGTGAGGTAAGTCGCCGTAGCCTCCCCCTCCAGGTTGGGGTCCATCGCGAGAATCACCTCGCTGACGACGCCGTCGGCGAGACGTGCCACCAGCTCACGGATCCGCAGGTCATCGGGCCCGATCCCCTCGATCGGGCTGATCGCGCCGCCGAGCACGTGGTAACGACCGCGGAACTCCCTGGTCCGCTCGATTGCGACGACATCCTTGGGCTCCTCGACCACGCACAGGACCGTCAGCTCACGCCTGGGGTCGCGGCAGATGCGGCACTGTTCCTCCTCGGCGACGTTTCCGCAGATCGAACAGAACCTCACCTTCTCCTTGACCTCGACCAGGACATCGGACAGGCGCTTGACGTCCACCGGGTCTGCAGCCAGCAGGAAGAACGCTATGCGCTGAGCACTCTTGGGACCGACGCCCGGAAGGCGACCAAGCTCATCGATGAGATCTTGGACAACGCCCTCATACACCCCGAGCGCCCTAGAGGCCGGGCAGCTGGAGGCCGCCGGCTTCGCCGAGCCCACCGGTCATCGGACCGAGCGTGGCCGCTGCCATCTCCTGCGCGTTGCTCGTAGCGTCACGCACGGCGGCCACGATCAGGTCGGCCAGGGTCTCGGTGTCGTCAGGGTCGACCGCCTCCGGCGCGATCTGCAGCCCGATGAGGTCACCGGTGCCGGTCACCTTCGCCGTCACCAGCCCGCCACCCGATGTCCCCTCCACCTCCAAGGCCGCGAGATCCTCCTGAGCCTGCATCAACTGCTCCTGCATCTGTGCCGCCTGCTCGAGCAGCGACTGCATGTCGCCCTGGCCACCTGGAAACACCGGACCACTCCTTTTCCTGGCTCAACGCTGCGCCGGGTCTTTCCAGCCTAACGCTGGCCGTCGTGCGGAATCTCCTCGATCACCTGGGCCCCGAGCTCCCGGGCGAGCAGCTCATCCTGTTCGAGCACTGACTCGTCGACTGGATCGTCTGGGCTCGCGTCGGCGTCGGTCGGACCTGTCTGCGGTGACGCCTGCGCACCGGCGCGGGTGGGCCTGATGGCGTCGCGCGCGGCCGAGCGCGTCTCCGGGTCGGGACGGACCGGTGTCGGAATCGGGTCGGGCGCGGCGGCCGGCGGGAACGCCGTGGTTTCGCCGCCCGATCCCTCGGGGACCGGCAGAGATCGGCGCTGGGGCGCCCCACCGGGCTGAGTGCCGGTCGTCCCTGCTGCCGTGGGGTCGAGAATTGCCTCGACCCGCCAGTCCACGCCGAGCACGTCGATGATGGCCTGGCGCACTATCTCGTCCGAGCCGGACCGAGTGAACGAGTCGCGTGCCCCCGCGTTCACCAGACCGAGCGTCAAGGTCGACTCGTCGACGGCGACCACATGGGAGTTCTGGCTGAGCATCACCCAGGTGAACCGTCGTACCTCCTTCACCTTGGCGAGCACGTCCGGCCACAGCCGACGTACGTCGAGCAGGCTCAACCCCGTCGCGGCCTGGCCCGGACGTGGGCTCACCTCTGGCCGCTCGGTCGGCGCTTCCGCGGTTCCCGGCTCGTCCGCGCCTGCGTCCTCGGCCGTGCGGGTCGGCGCCGGCACGTCCGGGCGGGTCACTGTCGCCACGTCGCGCGCCTCTCCCGCAGGCCCGGCGACGAGGAGGCGCCGTTCGAGCCGGTCGAGGCGGGCGTTGAGCCCCTCGTTCGAGTCGTCGGCCCCCGGGAGCAGGATGCGGGCACACATGAGCTCGAGGAGCAACCGCGGGGGCGTGGCTCCCCGCATCTCCGGCAGCGTGGCGCTGACGATGTCAGCGGCCCTGGTCAGCTCCGCGGGGCCGAAGCGACCCGCCTGCGCGGCCAGCCGGTCGGCCTGGTCGGCGGAAAGGTCGAGAAGCCCCTTGTGCGAGGCATCGGGAACCGCGGAGACGATGACGAGATCACGCAGCCGTCGAAGCAGGTCCTCGGCGAAGCCACGCGGGTCCTGCCCGGTCTCGACCACGGTGTCGACGAGGGAGAAGACCGATGACCCGTCCGAGGCGGCGAACGCATCGACGACCTCGTCCAGCAACGTATCCGGGGTGAATCCCAGCAGCGATGTCGCCAGGTCATGCGTGACACCAGCCCGGCCGGCACCACCGATCAGCTGGTCGAGAACCGACAGCGTGTCTCGCACAGACCCTCCACCGGCCCTGACGACCAGGGGGACGGCAGCGGGCTCGATCGTCTCCCCTTCGGAGCGGCAGACGTGGGTGAGGTAGTCCCCCAACAGCCTGGGTGGCACCAGACGGAACGGGTAGTGGTGGGTGCGCGACCTGATCGTGCCGATGACCTTGTCGGGTGCGGTCGTGGCGAAGACGAAACGCAGATGCGCCGGCGGTTCCTCGACGAGCTTGAGCAAGGCGTTGAAGCCGGCCGGCGAGACCATGTGCGCCTCGTCGATGATGTAGACCTTGTAGCGGGAGGACACCGGGGCGAAGAACGCGCGCTCACGCAGGTCTCTCGCATCGTCGACCCCCCCGTGACTGGCGGCGTCGATCTCGATCACATCCAGCGAACCCGGGCCTCCCCTGGCCAGGTCGCGGCAGGACCGGCACTCGCCACACGGTTCGGGGACCGGGGCCTTCTCGCAGTTCAGGGCCCGGGCGAGGATGCGCGCGCTCGTTGTCTTGCCGCACCCTCGCGGTCCGGAGAACAGGTACGCGTGGTGGACCCGGTTGCTGGCCAGGGCCTGTCGCAGCGGCCCGGTGACGTGGTCCTGGCCGATGACCTCGGCGAAGGTCTCCGGGCGGTAGCGCCGATAGAGGGCCAGAGGGGCGTCCACCTCACGAACCCTAGCGCCGGTCACCGACGCGTCCACGCGCGACGGGCGACGGCCGTCTGCGCACAGGACGAGGCCCCCCGCGTACCCGGCAGAGCTCGCTTACCCTTGCTGCCTTCCGGCCCTGGGGGAGTTGGGCAAGGTACCGCCACACGGGGGGTTGCGAGGAGTGTACGCGAGCCGCACGTCGTGATCACGTCACGCGTGACACCGGCCCCCATCATGGGGATGTGGTTTGGTGCGCCGCCGTCGATACCGGCTACCCTCCTGCACGGAGGATTCGCATAGTGGCCTAGTGCGCACGCTTGGAAAGCGTGTTGAGTGAAAGCTCTCAGGGGTTCGAATCCCCTATCCTCCGCCACCTGTAACCGCCGGGCCCCGGGCTTCCCAGTGGTGACGCTCACGCCGGCCGGTCACAAGAGCATCGCCGTGCGGGGTTTCCGAGCCGGACGTCAGTCAGCCGAGAGCGCCTCGACGTCCGCCAAGGGCACCAGGTCTCTGGCCCTCGCCGCCAGCGCGGGGTCGACGGTGACAAGGGCGTCGGCCTGCAGTCTGGTGACGGCGAGGTACTCCGCGTCGTACGTCGTCTCCCAATCCCGCTCTCGCGCGATCCGCCAGGCGGTACGTCGCGACACTCGGTCGCCGAGCAGCCGCATCTTCAACTCGGTGAGGCGCTCGTGGTGCTGCAGCGCCACCGGTTCGGTGAGGCTCCCGTCCCGCACAGCCCCCAAGAGCAGCGAGAGCGCCTGGGAGCGAATCACGTTGGGGGCGACAATCTGGTGCGTCGGACTTACCTGGACGCCGTTGGCGACCAGGTGCAGGAGCGTCGGGGCGTCGATGACGTAGCGGGTCATCCCGGCACCCTAGACGGGACCGCCTGTCCCAGCGATGAGTTGTGGCGGGTACTACAGTCCAAGGTCACATGGCTCGCATAACTTGTCACATGTCGATCTCGATGGACGGCTTCGTCGCCGGACCTGCCCAAAGCCGCGAGGACCCCCTCGGAGTCGGTGGTCTGCGGTTACACGAATGGCACCTGAATGCGGACCAGTCCGGCCACGAACCGGATATCGCGATGCGTGACGAGCTGCTCAAGCCCCGCGGGGCCTACATCATGGGCCGCAACATGTTCGGCCCCGTTCGAGGACCATGGGACGAGGACTGGCGGGGGTGGTGGGGTGAGGAGCCGCCGTATCACGCGCCGGTGTTCGTGCTCACCCACCACGCGCATGCGCCGATCCAGATGCAGGGCGGAACGACGTTCCATTTCGTCACGGAGGGATTCGAGGCGGCCCTCGAGCAGGCGACGGCAGCCGCTCGCGGTGCCGACGTCGACATTGCCGGTGGCGCGTCCACTGTGCGACAGGCGTTCGCCGCGGGCGCTATCGATGAGCTCGTGCTCGACGTGGCGCCGGTGCTGCTCAACCGCGGTGAACGGCTCTTCGACGGGGTCGTCGACCCTGGGTTCGAGCCGGTCGAGGTCGTCCACTCACCCCTTGCGACGCACATCCGCTACCGGGTGGGTCACTGAGCGTCACCCCTGGCGCCGGCTAGCCCTGCTTCATCGGGCCGCCGTCCCGGCCGTGCGATACGGCGATGATCTCGGCCACCACCGACAGCGCGATCTCCCCCGGAGCCTTGCCGCCGATGTTGAGTCCGGCCGGGACACGCAGCCGTGACAGAGCCTGTGGGGAGACGGACTCAGCGAGCGTCGAGAACACCCGCTCGGCGCGGCGCCGGCTTCCCATCATCGCGACGTACCCCGCCTTCCCGTCCAGCGCACGCCTGAGGAGCGAGTCCATGTCCGGGGTGTCGTGGTCGCACAGCACGATGGCGTCCCGCTCGTGGAGCGGATGATCGGTGAGCCAGTCCAACGGCGGATGCTCGAGATCCTCATCGCCCAGCAGCGTCGCATCTCGTCCGGCGATGCGGGCGATCTCCACGACCGCTCGGCCTATCGGGTTGTCGGTCACCGCCACCACACGGCCTTGTTGGAGATGGTCGTCGGACCATGGTTGCTCGCGGCCCTCCGGGGCCCGACCGTCCGGTGCGCTCATTCGGGTGAGCCTATGACGGAGGCGCAGGTCGGATGCCGAGCAGGTCGAAGCGAGGCGCCGGGTTCAGTCGCGTCGACGCGCAGGTGAGGGCCGCCGGCGCAGCATCCGCCGTGCGCATGCGTACACTCCACGCCGACCCGTCGCGTACTGCGAAGACTGCCTCGGTGATCCCAGCGGCGGTCGCCACACGGAGCAGCGCAACGTCGTCGATGCCGGTTCGCTCCAACCTGGTGCGCAACTCCCACTCGGCAGCCTGCACGACGAAGCTCTGTGTCACCCGGCCGCGCAGGTGGTGCAGGTCCAGCAGGCCCCTCTCGTGGGCTCGGGCGATTCGAGGCCCGGCATCGGCGTCCACGCGACCGTAATAGAGGCCCGCCGGGAGCACGATGAGGTTCCCCGCGAACCTGTCACCACCAATGTGCGAGCACTCCCACGTCTGCTGGCTGTGTGAGAGGGAAAGTGCGCGGGCAAGGGGACGGCCGCGCTCGGCGCAACACGGGTCGTGCCGGCCGTGTGTACAGACCAGGAACAGTGGCGCGTCGTACGAAGGCAGGCCGAGACTGCGCCGCTCGCCAAGGGCCCCCAGATCAAGGTCGAGCACATCCTCGGCCCTGGCCAGCGTCGTGGCCTCCGCCCAGGATCCCGCCGGCGAGACCGATACTGCGAAGCAGCGCAAGCCCTCTGGACGCCATCGGCCATGCCGGCGGATCAACAGCACCCGGATCCGGTGCCGGCGGGTGCGCTCCGCGAGCTCCGTCTTCACCGGCGGCGGCATCCTGGCGTCCCGGAGCGCGTCGATCCCCCAAGGTCCGGCATCCTCGATCAGCAGGAAGCGCGTGACGGTGGACGCTGTGCCGATCAGAGGTTCGGCCCTCGCCTCGCTCGCTTGCGAACACCTGGGGCGAAGGGTCAACGAGCGACCTCGAGGAGGCCCTCTTTGACCAGGCGCCTGACGAGCACCACACGGCTCTGGGGATCCAGTAGGCCCGCAAGGTCGCCGGGTGTGAGTCGCGGATTGTCCTGCACGTACGCCAGCGCCGGAGCCAGCCGACCCGGGACGCGCAGCTCCCGGTCTCCGAGCAGCACCCGTAGACGGTCCCCGTCGGGCAGGACCGACAGCACGGCGCCGGGACGCCGGCGCACCGGCGTCTCATCGCCCAGCCCGGCCAGCAGCACACGATCGACCAGTCCACCTCTCAGAAGTGCTGCGCGGGTGGTCTGGAACCGCGCGGTCTCGGCCGCAGCCAACTGGTCACCGTCCACGGCGGCCACGGCGTCCCGGAGCCTGGCGACCCGTTGGCCGACGACACGGGCGAAGTCGCCTCCGTTCCGGTGATAGCCGGCCGGCAGCGGCTCGTCTGATCCCGCGGCTGAGAGCTGCGACTGGACGGCGCGGATGAGTACATCGCTCCACATCACCCGGTTGATCCCGACGGTGATGTGCAGGGACGCCGCGGCCTGTGCTCGGGCGGAGTGGGGGGTTCCGGTGGGCAGGTACATGCACATTCCGGACTCCATCAGCACCTGATGGGTGCCCGAGTCGTCCTCGACCTCCCACTGCTTGTGCCCGTACGTCTGGAGGACGAAGACATCGTGGGTGTCACAGTGACGGGCGAACCCCTGGGCGCCGGCCGGCGTCAGATAGGCGTTGGCCTGGCAGGGGTGGCCCAGGAACTGCTCCAGCTCCGAAACCAGCAGTGCCAGGGGAGGCCAGTAGCGGTGCAGACCCTGCAGGATGACCGTCGCGCCGGCCGCGAACAGGTCGAGAACCTTCCCTCCGTCGACCAGGCCGGTCACCGCGACGCCGCCGATCCGGGACGTCCGGGTATAGCTGCTGTTGGGTAGGACCGAGCCGTCCTGCGCCAGGCGAACCGTGGGGGTACGCAGTCCACTTGATGTCACGAGGATGTCGACATCAGCCAGACTCAGCAGATCGCTGAGGGTCTCATCCTGCGGTCGGTGCACATGGATCGCGCGCGCCCAGACCTTGTCGCAGAACGTCTGGGAGTCACCACTGAGTCGTGTCAGTA
>JBKPNJ010000073.1:0-10426 GCA_046732575.1 Actinomycetota bacterium | reverse complement strand
CACCGTCGCCGCGGGCTGCTGCGAGCCGGCCGGTTGCTGCGACTGGGCGCCCACCGTGGCCGGCTGCCTGGCGGCTGGTGCCTCCTGTGGGGGGCGCGGAGGCTGCGCGTACGAGTCGGGGGTGGTCGAGGGCTCGCTCGGGAGACGCTCGCGGCGCAGTGCCGGCTGCGCCTGGTCTCTGCGCTTGGGCATGCCGCCGTCGAACCCTGCGGCGATGACTGTGACACGGACTTCGTCGCCGAGGGCATCGTCGATGACGGTGCCGAAGATGATGTTGGCCTCCGCATGCGCCGCCTGGGACACCAGCGCAGCCGCCTCGTTGATCTCGAACAGCCCGAGGTCGGAACCGCCGGCGATCGAGAGCAGCACGCCGTGGGCGCCGTCGATCGATGCCTCGAGCAGCGGGCTGGACACGGCCATCTCCGCGGCCGCGACCGCCCGGTCCTCTCCCCTGGACGAGCCGATGCCCATCAGCGCGGAGCCGGCGTTGGACATCACCGACTTGACGTCGGCGAAGTCGAGGTTGATCAGGCCCGGAGTAGTGATGAGGTCGGTGATTCCCGACACTCCCTGGAGCAGCACCTGATCTGCCTGCTTGAAGGCGTCGAGCACGCTCACGTTGCGGTCGCTGATCGAGAGCAACCGGTCGTTCGGGATCACGATGAGCGTGTCGACCTCTTCACGCAGCGCGGAGATACCTTCCTCTGCCTGGTTCGCCCGGCGGCGTCCTTCGAACGAGAAGGGCCGGGTCACGACGCCGATCGTCAGCGCACCGATCGACCGCGCGATCCGGGCGACGACAGGTGCGCCACCGGTCCCGGTGCCACCGCCCTCGCCAGCGGTGACGAAGACCATGTCGGCGCCTTTGAGGACCTCGTCGATCTCCTCGGAGTGGTCGTCGGCCGCCTGACCGCCGACGCCGGGGTCGGCCCCTGCGCCGAGCCCGCGAGTCAGCTCGCGACCGATGTCGAGCTTCACGTCGGCGTCACTCATCAGCAACGCCTGGGCATCGGTGTTGATGGCGATGAACTCGACACCCTTCAACCCGACGTCGATCATGCGGTTCACTGCGTTGACGCCACCGCCGCCGATGCCGACGACCTTGATGACCGCGAGGTAGTTCTGCGGTGCTGACACGACGCGCCTCTCGCTCGGTTCTTCTCGTTCCACCCGTGACGAGCGGACGACTGGGACGTGCGGTGGGGGAAGAACCTCCGGCTCCGGGGAAGTGTCACCCTCAACTAGAGGGTTATACTTATGTCAACCTGAGGTCTTGGCGACGAAGTTACGCGATGGCCATCGACGCGAACAATCGACACGCCGAAGCCGATCGGAATCCTGCGCCCGGCCGAGTCTGGAGTCCCAGCGGTATCGCCCCGGAAGCCGCCCGCTGACGGACGTCATACGCATCGGGGCCCGCGGACTCGCGGGATGCGCGACGAACGCGCCGATGCCAGATCAGCTCTGGGTGGTAGGGAGATCCGGCACACTGACGTCGTAGACCGACGCCTTGCGCTCCAGGATGAGGGCGAGCACCTGCGCCTTCGCCGCGGAGTCGTCGGCGCTGCCCCACACGACCGTGTCCCCGTCGTGCAGCTGCAAGGTGATCGAGTCCATGGTCTCGGCCCGCACCTCGGCGACCTTCTCGCTCAGCCGCCGGGGCATGGCCATGATCACCTTCACTGCCTCGGCGAGCGCAGAGGCGTCTGCGTTGTCGTCCATCGCCAGAGTCGGCAGGTTGGGCTTTCGCCCTCTGAGCTTGAAGAGCACGCCATCCGCATCCACCGCCCTGACTCCACCGGCATCGACCACGAGAGCGACAGGGGTGCGCTCGGTCACCGAGATGTCCAGTGACGTCGGCCAGTTCCGAGAGATCTTCGCCGACTGCACCGCTGGTATCCTCTCTATCCGTTGCTCGGCGGCGCCGAGGTCGATCCGCATCATCGGCTCACCCAGGGCGATGTCGGCGGCATCGATGATCTGCCGCTCAGGCAGCTGATCGACGCCCTGCACCCGAACGGTGGTCGCGGCCAGCACACTCGAGAAGTACACCAGCCAGACCGCGACACCGACGACGACCAGCAGCGTCACCGCCGCAACCAGGCGACCGACGATCCGCAGGCCCCGCGACCTGCGCCGCCGGGCGAACAGCCTGCGCGGATCAACCACCATGCACCCCTGTCCTGTTCAAGGCGGCCAGCACCTCCGGCGCGAGAAGTGTGACGTCCCCAGCGCCGAGCGTGATGACGACGTCACCTGGTCCGGCCTTGTCTGCAAGCAGTTGGGGGATCTTGTCCCAGGACGACTCCGCCGTGACGCGACCCTCGGGCAGCGGCACCTGCGAGGCCACCAGCTCCCCGTCGACGCCGGGCTCCGGTTCCTCCCGAGCGACGTAGATGTCCATGACCACCACCTCGTCGGCGAGCGCGAGTGCCTGTGCCATATCGGTCGCGAAGATGCGGGTCCTGCTGACCATGTGTGGCTGGAAGCACACCACGACCCGCCCATCCCCGGCGATCGACCTGGCCGCGAGCAGGTCCCCCCTGATCTCGGTGGGGTGGTGGGCGTAGCTGTCATAGACCCGGACGCCGCCCGCTGCGCCCATCAGCTCCATCCGCCGACGGGTGCCCGCGAACTGCTCGAGACCATCACGCAGGTCAGCGAAGGGGAACCCCAGCTCGAGCCCGGCTCCCAGCGCGCCGAGTGCGTCGAGGACATAGTGCCGACCGGGGATCCGGAGCGACACATCGCCCAGCCGAATGCCCTGGCGGACAAGTGTGAACCGTGAGGTCGTCCCGACGAACTCGACGGACTCGGCCCGCAGGTCTGCATCCGGCCCGGCACCGAAGCCGATGACATCCAGAGCCCGGGCCCGCCCCACGTCTGCGAGGTGGGCGGCACCGCGGTCGTCGACGCAGGTCACCAGGAAGCCGTGTGGGTCGATCCGCTCCACGAACCGCTCGAACGCGGCTTCGTAGGCACCGGTGGTCCCGTAGTTGTCGAGGTGGTCTGCCTCGACATTGGTCACCACGGCGCCGAACGGGGAGTACACGAGGAAGGCGCCGTCGCTCTCGTCGGCCTCGGCGACGAACAGCTCTCCGCTGCCGTCGTGGGCGTTGGATCCGGGTTCGTCCAGGTCACCGCCGATCGCGTACGACGGGTCGACACCGCAGTGCTGCAAAGCCACGGCGAGCAACGACGTCGTCGTCGTCTTTCCGTGAGTGCCGGCGATCGCCACGACCTTGCGCCCGTGCATCACCGAGTCGAGCGCGGCCGAGCGCGGCAGCAGCAGCCTGCCGAGTCGCTGCGCCTCGATCACCTCCGGGTTGGTGGCCCGCACCGCTGTCGAGACCACCACGGTGTCGACGTCGCGCACGTGCTCCGCGTCGTGGCCTACCCAGCAGGTCGCGCCCAGGGACCTGAGCGCGGCGATGACGCGCGAGTCGGCGGCATCGCTGCCGCTGACCGGGACCCCTCTGGCAAGCATGATCTTGGCGATGCCCGACAGGCCGGCCCCGCCGATGCCGACGAAGTGCACCCGTCCGAGGAGTTCGAGGGGCAGCCGCTCGGGCGGGACGGGCACGATCACGGCATCCCCGTCACGGTGTCGACCACCAGGCGGGCCAGGCGTTCGTCGGCATCCCGGCGGATCAGCCCGGTCGCTGCCGAGCTCATGTCCGCCAGCAGGGCCGGGTCGCCCACCAGGCCCGGGACCGCGGCGCGGACGTAGTCCGGCGTCATCGCGGCGTCGTTCACCAGCAGGGCACCACCGGCGTCCACGACGGCCCGGGCGTTCAGTGCCTGCTCCCCATTGCCGATCGGCAGCGGCACGAAGACCGCGGGCAGGCCCACTGCCGCGGCCTCGGTGACAGCGCTCGCGCCACACCGGCACACTGCCAGGTCTGCCGCGGCGTAGGCCAGATCCATCCGGTGCACGAACGGCACCACGACGTAGGGAGGTGCCGTCTCGGGAAGGGTCACGCGGACCTGCTCACGGGGTCCGGCGATGTGGAGCACCTGGATGCCGGCGCCCGCCAGCTCGCCCGCAGCCCCGGACACCGCCTGGTTGAGCTGTCTGGCGCCCTGGGAGCCGCCGGTGACCAGGAGGGTCGGCAGGTCCGGGCTCAGCCCGAACGAAGCCCGGGCCGGTATGCGCATCGCGGCACGGTCCAGACGCGAGATCATCGAGCGGATCGGCAGTCCGATGTACTCCGCCTTCGGCAGCGGCGTGTCGGGGAACGAGGTCGCGACACGTCGCGCCAGCCGCGCCCCGGCCCTGTTGGCGATCCCCGGCAGGGCGTTCTGCTCGTGGATCACCAGAGGTACCCGTCGCCTCTTCGCCGCCAGGTACGCCGGTACGGAGACATACCCCCCGAAGCCGACGACGACATCGGGTCTCACCCTGTCGAACACCGCCAGGGTCGCCCGCAGCGCACCGGAGAGCCTGCCAGGCAGCGCGAGCAAGGTCGGCGAAGGACGACGCGGCAGCGGCACCGCCGCAATCAGCTCGAGGGCGTACCCGGCCTCCGGAACCACACGCACCTCGAGCCCACGCTCGGTGCCGAGCGCGGTGATCACCACGTCGTCGCGCAGCCGGCTCAGCGCGTCGGCGGTCGCTATCAACGGCGACGTGTGCCCGGCGGTGCCGCCTCCCGCGAGCAGGACCCGGAGGGTCACCGCCTATCCCCCGCGATGCGCGCGACTGGGACCCAGCGACGACGCCAGGCGTGCCCGCCAGCCGCGCCTTCGGTTACGCAGCGCGGTACGCGCGCCTGGTTCGGTCTTGGCGAAGGCAAGCAGCAGTCCAAGGGAGATCAGTGTCGGCAGGAGCGCTGACCCACCGTAGGACACGAGGGGCAGCGGGATGCCGATGACCGGCAACAGGCCCAGCACCATGCCGATGTTGATCATCGCCTGCCCGAGAAGCCAGATGGTGATGCCGGCGGATGCATAGCGGACGAAGCAGTCCTTTGTCCGCAACGCGATCCGGATCCCTGCATACGCGAGTGTGACGAACAGACCCAGGACGATCAGCGTGCCGAAGAGCCCGAGCTCCTCACCGATCACCGCGAAGATGAAGTCGGTGTGCGCCTCGGGCAGGCCACGCCACTTCTCGGTGCTCGCACCGATCCCGACCCCCCACCAGCCGCCCTGAGCGAGCGCGAAGAAACCGTGCGCCGGCTGCCAGCCGGAGTCATGGAAGTTGGCGAACGGGTCCATGAAGTTCGTCAGCCTGGCCATCCGATAGGACTCCGTACTGGCCAGGAAGATCGCCAGACCGCCGACGGCCAGGAAGGCTCCCGCGAACAGCCGGGTCGGTGCGCCGACGATCCACAACAGCCCGAGGAGCACCGCGAAGATCACCAGGGCGGTGCCGAGGTCGCCCTCTCCGACGACCATCGCTGCGACCAGACCCGTGACCGGCACCATCGGCACCAGCAGGTGCCGCCACTGGTCGAGCAGCTTGTCCTTGCGGGCATACAGGTCGGCGACCCACAACACGATCGCCAGCTTGGCCACCTCCGACGGCTGGAGCACGAAGGGGCCACCGACGGAGATCCAGTTGCGGTTGCCGTTGACGGTGATGCCGATGCCCGGCACGTATGTCAGACAGATCAGCGCGATCGAGAAGAGCAGGGCCGGGTAGGCCATCCGGCGGATCCACTTCAGGCTCATCTGTGATGCGATCCACGCCATCGGGATCCCGACCGCGACCCACATCACCTGACGGCTGAACACGTAGTACGGGCTGCCGTGGTTGAGCTCGGAGTAGACGCTGGAGGCACTGAGCACCATCACCATGCCGAGTGCGAGCAGCAGTCCGCTCACCCCGAGCACGAGATGGTAGGAGGTGAGCGGCCGGTCGAGCGCGCGCCTGGCGGCCGCGAGCCAGGCGGTGTCGGTGCCCGCGGGCCGCCGCTCGGTCGCAGTGGTCACGTCGTCCCTGTCGTATCTGTCACCGCTCGGCGAGCCGGTGGACGGCCGCGGAGAACGCGTCGCCACGAGCGCCGTAGTCGGCGAAGAGGTCCATCGACGCGCAGCCTGGCGCCAGCAGCACGGTGTCGCCCGCCACCGCCAGATCAGCCGCGGCGCGTACGACTCGGTCCATGACCAAAGTGTCGGTGCCGGGGACGTCGATGACACGGACATCGGGCGCGTGTCGCGCCAGCGCATCGGCGATCACGTGCCGGTCACGGCCCAGCAGGACGACGCCGCGCAGCCGATTCCTGACGGCGCGGACGAGGTCGTCGAACGTCGCGCCCTTGGCCAGACCGCCGGCGATCCACACCACGGGGTCGTACGCCTGCAGCGACGCCTGAGCCGCATGCGGGTTGGTGGCCTTGGAGTCGTCGACGTAGCCGACGCCGTCGAAGCTGCCGACCCCGGCGATCCGGTGACCGGCGATCCGAAAGCTGCGCAGTCCGTCGCGGACCGCCGTGGGTGGGACCCCGTGCGCGCGGGCCAGCGCGGCCGCTGCCAGCGCGTTGGCGACGTTATGCGGTGCGGAGGGCACGACATCGCGGACCTGGCCCAGCTCGGCCGCAGCGACCTGACGATCCTCGACGAACGCCCGGTCGGCGAGGACCCCGTCAACCACTCCGACCATGCCGACCGCCGGGAGTCCGAGCGTGAAGCCGACGGCCCGGCATCCCTCCTCGACGTCCGCGTCTCGCACCAGCTGCTCGGTCGCCGGGTCCGCGACGTTGTAGACGCACGCGATGCGGCAGCGCTGGTAGATCCTGCCCTTGTCGGCGGCATAGTCCGCCGCCGACGCGTACCAGTCGACGTGGTCTGTGGCGAGATTGAGCACCGCTGACGCCTGTGTGGCCAGTGACGTCGACCAGTGCAGCTGGAAGCTGGAGAGCTCGACCGCGAGCACGTCGAAGGGATGGGGATCCATCACCGCTTCCACGATCGGCTTGCCGACATTGCCCACTGCTTCGCAACGCCGGCCCGCCGCTTTCAGCATCGAGTCGAGCATCTGCACAGTTGTCGTCTTGCCGTTCGTGCCGGTGACCGCCAGCCAGGGCGCGGCATGCTCGGGGTCGCGCAGCCGCCACGCGAGCTCGACCTCGCCCCAGATCGGCACGCCGCGAAGCGCTGCCTGGGCCAGCAGCGGCGCGGACGGAGACCAGCCTGGCGAGGTCACGACCAGGTCGACCGGGCTGGGGAGAGACCCGGTCGCTCCGGCACCCAGCCGTACCACGGCACCGAGTGTCTGCAGGATCTGGGCCTTCGCCACCATTTCGTCGCTCTCGCGCGCGTCGAGCGCGACGACGCGGGCGCCGACCTGGACTAGTGAGTCGGCCGCTGCGTAGCCGGACACTCCCAGCCCCGCGACGACCGCGGTGACACCCGACCAGTCGTCGTGGCGGCCCAGGTGTTCGGGTCGGGTCATACTCCCGTCACCCACTCGGCATAGAAGATGCCCAGCCCGGTCGCGGTGCAGATGCCGCAGATGATCCAGAACCGGATGACGATCGTCACCTCCGCCCAGCCCAGCAGCTCGAAGTGGTGCTGCAGCGGTGCCATCCGGAACAGCCTCTTGCCCTTCGTCGCCTTGAAGTAGCCGACCTGCAGTATCACCGACACCGTGATGATGACGAACAGCCCGCCGAGAACGAGGAGCAGCAGCTCGGTCCGGGTGAGCACCGCGAGACCCGCCAGCGCACCGCCCAGGGACAGGGAACCGGTGTCGCCCAGAATGATCTTGGCGGGGTTCGCGTTCCACCACAGGAACCCGAAGCAGGCGCCGGTCAGCGCCGCCGCGACCACCGCGAGGTCGTACGGGTCGCGGACCTCGTAGCACTTCAGCGCCGGCGCCGACGCGCAGCTCTGGTTGAACTGCCAGATGCACACCAGCGTGTAGGCGCCGAAGACCATCGTCGAGGCGCCGGTGGCGAGCCCGTCGAGGCCGTCGGTGAGGTTCACCCCGTTGCTGGTGCCGGCGATCATGATGAACACCCAGACCACGACGACCGCGGCCGGCAGCCTCCAGTCGTACAGGTCGCGGGTGAAGGAGATCCCCGGTGACGCAGGGGTCTGACCTCGTGAGTCCTCGAACTGCAGCGCGAGCAGACCGAACAGGATCGCCACCACCGACTGGCCGCCAACCTTGGTCTTGGTCCGGAGGCCAAGGCTGCGCTGCTTGGAGACCTTGATGAAGTCGTCGATGAAGCCGACCAGGCCCAGGCCGCAGAAGAGGAACAGCAACAGCAGTGCCGACGCCGACGGCCAGTCGCGGGTGAAGAGCTTCGCACCGATGTAGGCCACGACGACTGCGAACATCACCACCAGTCCGCCCATCGTGGGTGTGCCCCGCTTCGTGTGGTGGGACGTCGGCCCGTCGTCGCGGATCAGCTGGCCGTACCCCTTCGCGACCAGCAGGCGGATCGCAACCTGTGTTCCGAGCAGCGTGATGATGAGCGCCAGCCCACCGGCGAGCAGGATCGCCCTCACCGAGCTGCCGCCTCGGTGGTGGCGTCGGCTATCAGGCCCTCGGCGACGACCTCCAGGCCGGCCGCCCGGGACGCCTTGACGAGCACGATGTCGGGCGCGCGGACTTGGGCCCGCAGGACCGCCAGCGCCTGATCGCTGTCGGCAACGAAGGTCAGCCGGTCCGGCGCCACTCCCGCCGAGGACGCGCCGTGGTGCACCGGCTCAGCGTCGGCCCCGACGACCACCAGCCTCGAGACGTCCAGACGGGCGGCGAGCCTCCCGATGCGGTCGTGCTCGTCCGCCGAGGAGGGTCCCAGCTCTCGCATCTCTCCGAGAACGGCCCAGGTACGGGCGCCGTCCTTGCGGCCCGATGCCATCGCGACGAGCGCGTTGAGCGCAGCACGCACGGAGTCCGGGTTGGCGTTGTACGCGTCGTTGACGACGGTCACCCCGTCGGGACGCTCATGCACCTCCATCCGCCAGCGCGAGCGCGGTGTCGCCGTGCGCAGCGCGTCGGCGCTGTCCTGCAGGGCGACTCCGCAGCCGAGGGCGGCGGCGGTAGCGGCCGCGGCGTTGAGGGCATGGTGCTCGCCGACCAGCGGAAGCGTCACGGTGGCGGCCTCCCCCGCCCGCTGCAGACGGAACGTCGGGTGTCCACCATCATCGAGGGCGAGCCCGGAGATGAGGACTGACGCCTGCGGATCGTGCCCGAACGTGACGACCCGGGCCGCGGTGCGGTCAGCCATCGCTCGCACGTACGGGTCGTCGGCGTTGAGCACCGCGACGCCCGACCCGGGCAGCGCCTCGACGAGCTCACCCTTGGCCGCGGCGATACCGGCGCGGCTGCCGAACTCGCCCAGATGGGCCATGCCGACGTTGAGGACGACGGCCACCTGCGGAGGCACGATACCGGCCAGATAGGAGATGTGGCCCCGCCCGCGCGCGCCCATCTCGGCGATCAGATAGCGCGTCGCCGCGGTCGCGTGCAGTGCGGTGAGCGGCACACCTATCTCGTTGTTGAACGACTCGGTCGGCGCAACGGTCGGCCCCGCCTGCTCGAGTATGTGCGCCAGCAGGTCCTTGGTGCTGGTCTTGCCCTGCGATCCGGTGATGGCGACGCGCCGGCAGCCCGGCAGCCGGTCGAGGACTGCACGCGCCAGCAGCCCGAGCGCCGCCACCGGGTCGGTGACCACCACCGACGGCACGCCGACCGGCCGGGCGCACAGCGTGGCGGCGGCACCCGACGCGAGTGCCTGCCCCGCGTACTCGTGCCCATCGACGTGGCCGCCCGGACATGCCACGAACAGCCCGCCCGGCTCGGGGCGACGCGAGTCCAGGAAGGCCGGACCGGTCACCGTGGTCTCCGGGTCGCCCGCGTCGACGGTGCCGCCGGTGAGAGCGGCGATCTCGGCGAGCGTCATCGCGATCATGGCCCGATCGCCTGCTGTCCCGTCGGTTCGTCCTGGGGCGAGAGACCGAGCTCCTCCAGGGCAGCTCGCGCCGCCACCCGGTCGTCGAACGGATGCACGGCACCACCGATCTCCTGACCCTGCTCGTGACCCTTGCCGGCGATGATGACGCAGTCTCCTGGCCGGGAGTCGCCGATGGCACGGGCGATCGCCGCCCGCCGGTCACCGATCTCGAGCACGGCGGCCCGCTCGTCCGCTGCAACAGACCGGGCTCCCCGGAGCAGGGCGGCCCGGATCGTCGCCGGGTCCTCTGTCCGCGGGTTGTCGTCGGTCACGATCAGCCGGTCGGCGAATCGGGAGGCGATCTCACCCATCGAGTGACGCTTTCCCCGGTCCCGGTCGCCGCCGGCGCCGAGCACGATCGTGAGCGATCCCGTGCACAGGTGTCTCGCGGCTTCGAGGGCGGCTCTCACGGCGTCCGGCTTGTGCGCGTAGTCCACGATCACGAGGAGTCCGGATGTGGCTCCGACCCTCTCCATGCGTCCGTCGACTCCGGGGCGGTTACCGATACCCTCGAT
>JBKPNJ010000072.1:0-19127 GCA_046732575.1 Actinomycetota bacterium | reverse complement strand
CGGCCCCGCAGGGGTCGACGGCGCGGAGCGCGGGCGCCGGAACGGCGACCGGAGCACCGGCGCCGTAGGTCAACAGCGCACCGCGTGAGCCCCTCGTGACCACCACGGCGTGCGCTCCCCAGGCATCGAGCAACCGCTCGGCCTCGACCGTGAGCTGGCTGAGGAGCTGACTGGCGTGGTCGGCGCTGACCCCCATCCGCGCGGCCCAGGTCCTCAGCTCCGCCTCGTTGGGTGTGAGCAGCCGCGCCCCGGGCACCGGCGCGGCTCCGCGGGGATGTGGATCCCACACGACCGGCACCCGGAGCGCCACCTCCTGCACCAGCCGGCGCAGGTCATCCTGCTCGGTGAGGCCCTGCCCGTAGTCGGAGACCAGCACGACCGACGCATCCCGTAAGGCCTGCACAGCCTCCGCCGGCACCGGGCCGATGCGCTGGTCGCGCGGACCGCTGTGCAGACGGGCGATGGACTGGCCGTTCGCACGGATCCGCCGCTTCACCGGGGTCGCGCCAGAACCGGGCACCGGGAGGAGCCGCACCCGCGGGTGCAGCAGCCCTTGCAGCCGGCTGGCGGCATGGTCGGACGCAAGGGTGCTCACCAGTACGACGTCGTTGCCGTCCCCGGCGGCCATGCAGGCCGCCAGGGCGGCACCACCCGGCCTGGCTCGCTCGACCACGTCCTCCACGACCGGAACCGGCGCATCGGGCGCGAGGCGCTCGGCGCGGCCCTCGAGGTCGACGTCGAGCAGCGCATCCCCCACGACGACCAGCGGGCGCTTCACGACAGGCTTCCCACCGGAACGGCCGCGTGGCCGTCACCGGTCGTCACCGGACCCGTGATGGCGGCGAGCGCTCGATCGAAGGACGCGCACACCAGGTGCAGGGCGACAAGATGCAGCTCCTGAACCGTCGCGGTGCAGGGCGCGTCCACCGCGAGCGTCTCATCAGAGACCTCGCTCAGCGGGTTCGGCAGCGGACCGGTGAATGCGAGCACCTTCAGGCCGAGGTCATGCGCGCGGACGGCCGCCGCGACCACGTTCTGGCTGCGGCCACTGGTCGAGAGCAGGGCCAGCACATCGCCGGCTCGACCGTGCGCCGCCACCTGCCGGGCGAACAGCTCCTCCGGTGGGTAGTCGTTGATGAGCGCGGTGAGGGTCGAGGTCTCGCTGGATAGGCAGATGCCGGAGAAGGCGCAGCGGTCGTCCCGGTAGCGGCCGACGAGCTCCGCGGTGAGGTGCTGGGCCTGGGCGGCGCTCCCACCGTTGCCGGCGACAAGTAGCCTGCCGCCGTCGACGAGAACACCCGCCAGCTGCCGTCCCCATCGCTGTGCGACGTCGACGCAGGGGTCGAACGCGTCGAGGGCACGGCGCAGCAGGAGCAGGTGCCCGTGACCGTGCGGAAGCGGGGCACTCACAGCGGCACCTCCTGTCGCGCCGCGGAGCTCCTGGCGAGGACCGACTTGTAGACCTCGTCGGTGCGCGCCGCCACCTGCGCCCATCCGAAGTGACACTTGGCGCGTATCACGCCTGCAGCGCCGTAGGCCGTCCGCCGCCGCGGATCGGCGAGCAGGGACTGGAGCGCCGCTGCGAGCAGGTCAGGTCGGCGAGGCGGTACGAGCTCCCCGGTCACACCCGGGACGATGGTGTCCAGCAGCCCTCCGACGGCCGACCCGATCACGGGTCGGCCGCAGGCCATCGCCTCGACCGGCACGATGCCGAACGGCTCGTACCAGGGAACGGCGACGACGACGTCGGCGTCCGCGATCACTGCAGGCATCTTCTGGCGGTCCACTGCCCCGAGGAACGTTATGCGGTCGAGCGTGTGGTTGGCCCGGGCGAGTCGCTGCAGACGGCAGACCTCGGGATCGACGGCCAGTGCGTCGGCCGCCGGGCCGCCGGCGATCACCAGCTCGACCGCGGGCAGACCCGCCAGCACCCGCACGACGTCGGCGACGCCCTTGCGCTCGACCAGGCGGCCAACCACCAGCACTCGATGTCGGCCGTGCCGCCGGGGACGCCGCGGGACGAACAGGCTGGTGTCGACACCGCACGGCACCACACTGATGTGTTCCGGGTCGGCGCCGAGCGCCAGGAGCTCACCCACCTCGTCGTGGCAGGTGGCAACCACGTGGTCGACCAGCTGGCACAGCCTCGATTCGACGCCGACCCGCTCACGCGGGCTGGTGTCGCGCCGGCCCTGGTGGCGCTGCTTCACCGAGCCGAGCGCATGGAACGTCTGGATGACCGGGATGCCGAGGGGCAGGGCTGCGGCGGCGGCCGCCGATCCACTCATCCAGAAGTGGGCATGGACGAGGTCGAACTGCTCCACCGCGAATCTGGCAGCCAGGTGGCTGGCGAAGGACGGCATGTGCGGCCACAGATGATCCTTGGGTACCTCGGTAGGGGGTCCAGCCGGCACGTGCTCGACGATGAACCCTCCGGGCGCCAGCACCCGATCCGAGGGAGCCGGGTCGTCGCGACGAGTGAAGACCGTGATGTCGTGACCACGCCGGACCAGGTGCTCGGCCAGCGCAGCGACATGCACGTTCTGTCCGCCGGCGTCGACCCCGCCGACCGCTGCGAGGGGATTCGCGTGCTCGGACACCAGCGCAACCCTCATCGCACGACCTCCTCCACCCCCGTCGACGAGTGGACCCGGTCAGCCGGGGGGCGGCCCCCAGCGGCCAACCGCTCGACCGCCTGCACGACGTCTGCCGCGGTCACTGAGCTCAGGCACGGATGACCCGGTACGGGACAGATCCTGGCTCGCGACCCGGCGCAGGCCGCCTGCTGATCTCCCAGCAGCACGTGGCGCACGCCGTACGGCGCCCAGCGCGCAGCGGGGACGGTCGGGGCGAAGAGCGACACCACCGGCGTGCCCACGGCTGCCGCAAGATGCGCCGGGCCGGTGTTGCCGACGACGACGGCGCGTGCCCCGGCCAGCACCGCCGCCAGCTCGCGGGCGTCCGTCCGGCCCGCGAGGTTGACCCCGGCATCGCCGGCCACGGCATCGCACAGCGGCCGCTCGCTGTCGGTCCCCGTCACCACGACGGCCCAGCCGGACGCCGTGAGCATCCTGGCCGTTTGCGCGAACCTGTCGGGCGGCCACTCACGTGCGGGCGCCGATGCACCGGGGTGCAGCACGACATAGGGCGCCGCCCCGACCCAAGGGTGGCCGAGCGGCACGTCGTCGGTGATGCGAAGGCCCCCAGTGTCGCCTGCCGGCAGTCGGAAGCCGGCCGCCTCCGCCAACGACAGCGCCCGCTCCGGCTCCGGAACGTCCTCGTCGACCCGGTGACGGAGGTCGAGCAGGGCCCCGGGGTAGTCAACGCTGATTGCACCGATCCATCGGATACCAGCGAGCCGGAGCAGCAGAGCGGTGGGCAGTGGGGACTGGTGGAAGGACGTGAACACCAAGGCAGCGTCGAATCCTTTCGACGCCAGGGTGTCGATCAGGACCTCGATGTCACGGGAGTCCACCGCCGGGGCCTCCGCGTCGATCCACGGACAGCGCCACACCAGAACCTCGTCGATGCCCGGCAGCAGCTGGGCGACGTCGGCGCCGAGTGGCCCGGCCAGCAGCACGAGCTCGTCGCCGACGACATGCATGGCGCGTAGCGCCGGTCCGGTCAGGAGCACGTCTCCGGCGCTGTCGAGACGAACCGCGAGCAGGCGGCGCGTCACGAGTCGCCGGCCAGGATCGCCGACACCGCTGCCGCCAGGTCCGCATCGACGATCGGCGCGGACGCGATCTCACTCGCTCTCGTCGCACCCGTCGGCACCAGCCGGCCAACGGCACCCGCGGCCTGAGCCGCCTCGACGTCGCTGCCGATGTCTCCGATCACGACGCAGCGCTCGACCGGAATCTGGAGCCGGTCGCAGGCGCGCTTGACCATGCCGGGGGCAGGCTTGCGACAGGCGCAGCCGTCGGACGGGCCGTGTGGGCAGATCTCCCAGACGTCGAACGGACCGAGCAGCTGCTCCACTCTCGCGTTCACCGCCTCCACCTGCGCCGCAGTGACGCGGCCGGCGGCGATACCCGACTGGTTGGTGACGACGCCGGTGCGCAGACCCGCCGCGCGCAGCCGACCGAGGGCGGCGGGGGCATCGTCGACTGCGCGCACCCGTCCGGGGTCGCCGTTGTAGGCGACGTCATGGATCAGCGTGCCGTCGCGGTCGAAGAGCACCAGCTCCGGCAGCCCCTTCCAGCGTCGGGCATTCCGGTGTCGCCAGGCCCCGGTCGCCGCATGCCAGCTGGCGGCAGCGGGGATGACAGCACTGCTGAGCAGCATCCGGCCGATCTCGGCGGCGTCCTTGGGGCCCGGGGCGATGCGGGCCGCCGCCAGCTCGGCGACGCCGGCCGCCCAACCGGCCGCGGCCACCTTCGCGGTGGACAGCCTGCCGGTGAGACCGGCAGCCACCGCGAGCCCGGCGCAGCCGGTCACCACCAGGTGACGGCGCAGCCGGCCTCGGGGGGCGAGCGCCCGGTCGCGCCAGTGCGGTCCGTGGACCCGTCTCATCAGGGCGTCATCGGCATTGCCGGCCTGTTGCCCGACGCTCACCCAGTTCCCGGCCGGCCGTACCGGGTGCGTGACCCCCCGGGAACCTTTCACGAGTGTGCCGCCGGTGTCGAGCACCCGCAGCGCCAGGTCGGCGTCCTCACGGTAGGCCCGGGGGAACCGCTCGTCGAACCCCCCGACCGAGGACAAGGCCCGGCGGCGGTAGCTCATATCGGCGGTGATCCACCATGCGTCGGCCAGACCAGCGGTCGTTCTCTCCCAGTCGGTGGCTCTCCGACCTGGCGGGAGCGGCACCCGGACGCGTCCCTGGCTGCCTGCGACATCGGTACCGGCCATGTCGAGGTCGACAGCGAGGGACTCGAGCCAGTCGTCGTCCGGCACGACGTCGTCGTCCAGGAAGCTCACCCACGGCGTTCGGGCGTTTCGCCAGCCGAGATTGCGCGATCTCGCCGGGCCGCCACCGCCGGACGAGCAGACGATGAGCTCGGGCAGTGGGATCTGCTCGAGCTCGTGGTCGAGAGCGGACCCGTCCGGGCGATCGTCGACCACCACCACGGCGGCGGGGCGAGGACCCCGGCCGCGGCTCAGCGTCGACAGCAGGTGCCACAGGCTCGGGCGCGCCAGGGTCGGGATCACGACGGTCGTCGGGAGCGCTGCCATCACCGCATCCCCGGTCGTCGAACCACGAACGGTCCGATTGCCAACAGGTCGACCGGCGCGGAGCCGAAGCACTCGAGCGCGTCGCGCGGGTCGTCGACCATGGGACGACCTGACGTGTTCAGGCTGGTGTTGATCACCACCGGAACACCGGTGCGACGCTCGAACCCGTCGAGCATTCGGGCCACGAGCGGCTCGGCACGGCGGTCGACGGTCTGAATCCGTGCGGTTCCGTCCACGTGGACAGCCGCAGGAATGCGCCCCTGCCACCGGCGGTCGACGTCGTGCACGAACAGCATGTACGGCGACGGGATCGGGCCGCGGCTGAAGATCTCCGGGGCCCGCTCCGCCAGCACCATCGGGGCCACTGGGCGGAACTGTTCACGACCCTTGACGTCGTTCAGGCGTTCGAGGTTGGCCGCGTAACCCGGATGCGCCAGCAGCGAACGGTGACCTAGTGCGCGCGGACCGAACTCACTGCGACCCTGGAACCAGGCGACGATGCCGTTCGATGCCAGGCACGAGGCGACGGCCTCGGCGACGTCCGCCGGTCGCTCGTAGTCCACCCGTGCCGTCGTCAGGAAAGCCTCGACGTCCCTGTCGCTCCACCCGCGACCGAGGTCCACCCCGGGCATCGGAACTGTCGTGTCACCTTCGCTCCTGGCCACGTGCAAGGCTCCGCCGAGCGCCGTCCCTGCATCACCGGCCGCCGGCTGCACCCACACCTGTCGGTAGTCGGTCTCAGCGGCGATCCGGCTGTTGGCCACGCAGTTCAGGGCGACGCCACCGGCGAGCGTCAGGATGTCCCCACCCGCCCGCTGCGACAACCATTGCGCCAGTTCGAGAAGCACCTCCTCCAGCCGTGTCTGCACGCTCGCCGCCAGGTCGGCGTGGTCGCTCGTCCAGTCCTCCGCGGCGGTACGGGGCTTGACCAGGCTGGCCCAGTCGACCGGGTCGGTGCGGAACCCGCCGTCCCCGGTGCTCCGCACCGCCTCTCGGAGCTCGTCGAGGAACCGTGGCTTGCCGTAGGACGCGAGCGCCATCACCTTGTACTCGTCGCTGCTGCGCAGAAACCCCAGGTGCTCGGTGACCTCCTCGAAGAGCAGACCCAGCGAGTGTGGCAGCGCCTGGCTCGCAAGCACCTCGAGCACGCCGTCGTCGTACCTTCCCGCCAGGTGGCTGACGGATTCGCCGCGGCCGTCCAGGACCAGCACGTCGTTGCACGCGAAGGGAGCAGCCAGACCAGCTGACGCGGCGTGTGCCACGTGATGGGGTACGAATCGGACCCGACCGGGATCCAGACCGGGCAGCGCCGTGGCGAGAAAGCCAGGCGCCGTACGCGCGTAGGTGAGGCGCAGATGGTCCCAGGGATCGTCCAGCCCCATCTCCTGGGCCGGGCGGGCGAGCGCGGGATCGAAGGAGTAGGCCACGGCGTCGAGGTCGCTCGCATCGATCCCGGCGGTTTCGAGGCACCATGCGGCCGCCTGCTCAGGCAGCTCCCAGGCCGAGAACGGCACGGGGCGCTTGCCGTGCTTGCGTCTGGAGAAACGCTCCTCCTCGGCCGCTGCGACGGTCTCCCCGTCCACGACGAGGGCCGCGGCGGGGTCGTGAAAGATCGCGTTGATGCCGAGAACCTTCACCGGGCCCCTCACAGTCGACGAACCAGCTGACGGTTCGAAGTGCCCACTTCTCACCAGGCGAAACGGTTCTCGGTGAGAAGTGTTTCTCCGGGACTCGCCCGGTGCTCAGGCCTGCTTCTCCAGCAATCGCAGCTGCGTCTCGAGCTCGCGCCGAACGGGCGCACGGACCGCAAGGGCGGCAGGAAGGCGGGGCACTGCCTGGACGACGCCGCGGAGTCCGTCACGATCCGAGAGCCCTCGCCCTACCACGCGGCGCAGGACGGAACGCCAGGGTCGGCGCATCACCGCGGTGAGGACGTGGTTGCGGGCGATCAACCGGCGGCGCTCACCATCTCCCGCGCTCCGTTCGGCAGGGCAGTGATGGGCGATCACCGTGTCGAGGTAAGCCAGGCCCCATCCCGCCGACCAGAGGTCGAGGGCGACCCGCTCCTCCTCACCGGGGAAGAACACCACGTCGTCGAAACCCCCTGTCTGCAGGAACGCCGAGCGTCTGACCACGGCTCCGCAGGCGAGGAACCCGAGTACTGCAACCCCGGGGAGATCGCTGCGGTGTGCCAGTGGAGACCGCGACATCTCGTCGCTGACCGGATCAAGCCGCTGGCGTTCACCGACAAGGACGCGTGCGGCGATCAGTCCGAGTTCGGGATGTGCCTCGAACGCCGCCGCAGCGGTCTCCAACGACCCCGCCGCCCACCATGAGTCGTCATCGGCGAACGCCACGTAGTCGGTCTCGGCCAGCCGGACGCCGACATTGCGCGCGACCGCGCCTCGGTTGGCGGGCAGGCAGGCCACCTGAACGTCGGGGAACGAAGCCCGCACAGCATCAGCCGTACCGTCGCTCGACGCATTGTCAACGAGGACCACCGGAGCGCGGTGGCGGCCGATCGTGTCGAGCAAGCTTTCGCGGCGGTCACGACTGATCACGACGGTGGTGACGGCGGTGCGCTGCACGGGCATGGCTGGCCAATACCCCGGGATGGTGCGGACCTAAGCGTCCGCGCATGAAAGAAGTCTCACCGGGCACCGGTCGCGGCGTGAGGACCTCGGTGCTGGGAACGGGATATCTCGGGGCAACCCACGCGGCTTGCCTGTCTGCCTGCGGCCACGAGGTCATCGGCGTCGACACGAACCGGGATCGGATCGAGCAGCTCTCGGCCGGAGTCGCTCCATTCCATGAGCCGGGGCTCGACGGCCTGCTCGCGGAAGGCGTCGCGTCGGGACGGCTGCGATTCGACCACGACATGAAGGCGGCTGCGGATGCCGACGTGCACTTCATCTGCGTCGGGACGCCGGAACAGGTCATGGGGGACAAGGCAGACCTCTCCTACCTGTGGGACTGCGTCAACACTCTGGCGCCGTGGTTGTCGCGTGGGTGTCTGGTCGTGGGCAAGTCGACGGTTCCGGTCGGCACCGCGGCAGTTGTGCGAGACGAACTCCGGCGCCTGGCGCCCGCCGGGGAGCTCGTACGCACCGCCTGGAACCCTGAGTTCCTCCGGGAGGGTCACGCGGTGCACGACTCGATGCGCCCAGACCGCCTGGTCTTCGGTGTAGACAGTGACGATGCGTACCTGACGCTGCGCGAGGTGTACGAACCTCTCGTGTCGGCCGGTGTGCCGGTCGTCAGGACGGACCTGGCGACGGCGGAGCTTGCGAAGGTGTCGGCCAACGCCATGCTCGCCGCCCGCCTGTCCCTGGTGAACCTGCTGGCCGAGGTCTGCGAGGTCGTCGACGCAGACGTCGGTGACCTGGTGACCGTGCTCGGTCTCGACCCCCGGATCGGATCTACGTTCCTGACTCCCGGCATCGGCTACGGGGGAGGCTGTCTGCCCAAGGACACGAGAGCGTTCGTCGCCAGGGCCGAAGAGCTCGGTCTCGCCGACTCGGCGCGGCTGCTGCGCGAGGTCGACAGCGTGAACCTGCGGCAGCGGGCGCGTACCGTGCGCCTGTGCCTGTCGCTGATCGACCGCCCGATCGACCAGGCCACGATCGCGGTGCTCGGAGCGGCATTCAAGGCAGGATCGGACGACGTGCGTGACTCCCCCGCACTTGATATCGCCGAGAGGCTGCGCGCCCGGGGGGCAGGAGTGCGTGTGTACGACCCCGAGGCCGCGGCCAACGCCCGTCTCGCGCGTCCACGGCTGGAGTACTCGGCGACGTTGCACGAAGCGTGCCATGGCGCCGACATGACCATGGTGCTCACGGACTGGGACGAGTTCGCCGGCATCGACCCGGTGGAACTGTCCCAGGTGGTGCGGCGGTCGTGTGTCATCGACGGTCGTCTCACCCTCGATCAGGACAAGTGGCGTGCTGCGGGCTGGGACTTCCATGCGCTGGGGCGAGGGACGAGCTAGCCCGCGTGCGCATTCTGCTCTGGCACGTGCACGGTTCGTGGACGACCGCCTTCGTCCAGGGAGCACACGACTATGTCGTTCCGGTCGTCCCCGGTCGGGGACCGGACGGTCGCGGCCGGGCACGGACCTGGGACTGGCCGAGCAGGGTCCGCGAGCTCGGGCCGGCCGAGCTCGCAGCGCTCGACTACGACGTCGTGATCCTGCAGCGTCCTGAGGAGCTGACCCTGACGGCTCAGTGGACCGGCCGGCGACCCGGCCGAGACGTACCCGCTGTGTTCCTCGAGCACAACACGCCCGGAGGTCACGTGCCGATGACCCGGCACCCCCTGGCGAACCAGTCGGCCGTTCCGATCGTGCACGTGACCCACTTCAACCGGCTGTTCTGGGACTGTGGCTGGGCCCCGACACACGTCATCGAACACGGGATCATCGATCCGGGACACCTCTACTCCGGGCAGTGCCTGCGGTCCGCGGTCGTGGTCAACGATCCGGTGCGTCGTGGCCGCGCCGTGGGCACCGACCTGTTGCCGATGCTTGCGCAGGCGGCGCCCCTCGATGTCTTCGGCATGGGTACCGCGCTCCTCGGTGACCTCGGCCTGGTCGGGCACCAGCTCCGCACGTTCGACGATCTCAGCCAGGCCGCACTGCACCGGCAGCTCGCACGACGCCGGGTGTACGTGCACACTTCCCGCTGGACGTCGCTGGGACTGTCGCTGCTGGAAGCGATGCACCTGGGTTTGCCGGTGGTCGCACTCGCCACCACCGACGTCGTCGCTGCGGTGCCTCCCCACGCCGGCGTCATCTCCACCCGCCCGGAGGACCTGGTCGAAGCGATACGCGTGTTCATGAACGACCCTGACCATGCGGTCGCGGTCGGGTCAGCCGCGAGGGAGGCCGCACTGGCGCGATACGGACTCGGGCGCTTCCTCTCCGATTGGGACGAGTTGCTCGCCGACGTCACAGTGAGGTGACGGCCGCCTGCTCCGCCAGGCGGCCATCACCTCGCTCATCGCAGCACTCGCTTGGCTCGCGGAGGTCAGCTCTGCGGCGACGTGTTGTCAGTACCGCCGAACTTCGCCAGGAAGTCGTGGCACCGCTTCGCCCTGGACGAGTCCTGTGCCATCACCTCGCGGAAGAAGCCCGCGATCTCGTCCTGGCCGGCGTTCTCGGCGTCACGGACGTACTGACCGTAGTCGTGGCCAGCCTTGAGCGCGTGGTACTGCACCGAGATCAGGTCGAACGTCACGTCGTCGAAGCCGGTTTCGCCTGTGGCCATGCTTGTTACCTCCCTATGCCGGATGACTGACGCCCGCGACGTACCCGCTTGCGGGTGATTCATACAGGAACCGAGAGGCAAACGACGCGTCGTGAGGCCTACTCCTTGGCACGTGCTTTGGCGTTGAGCTCGTCGACTAGCTGCTGAGCCACATCACGGAGCTTGATATTGCCCGTCGTGGAGACTCGGACCAGAAACTGGAAGGCGCGGTCCTCGTCCAGCTCGAAGCGCTGCATCACCACTCCGATCGCCTGCCCGATCACCTTGCGGCTCGCCAACGCGAGGTTCAGGCCCTCTTCCTTCCGGGCCCGGCCCATCGCGAGCGCGGCGTGTGTGGCGAACAGCCAGGCCATATGCCGGGTGTCCTCGTCGAACGCGTTGAGTTGGCGGGAGTACAGATTCAAGCCACCGATGCTCTCTTCGTCGGTGTACAGCTCGAGGGCCATCTGCGACCGAATTCCGGCAGCAGCGGCTTCCGGCGCGTAGCTGGGCCACCGTTCCTCCGCCGGCATGTCGTCGACGCGCTGGAACGGTTCGCGTCTCAAGGCATCCAGACAGGGGCCCTCATCGGCCTCGTACTGCGCTTTGTCCAGTTCGTAAACCAGGTCCTCGGTGCCGGCCAGTGTCTCGGCCCTGCCGCCGCGGTGCAGCACGGTTATGCTCGCCGCGTCGGCGCCGGGAATAGAGCTGACGGCCGCATCCAGCACCATCGTCAGCTGCTCGTCCGCGGGCACCGGCTTCTCCAGGGCTCGGGCGACATCCGCCAGTACGTCTGCCACTTGCTTCTGTGTTGAAACCGACACCGGGCCCTCGTGATCTGAAAAGCGAGAAGCCCGACACGATGCCCAGCGACTCTTCAAGTGTCACACACAAGTCGGACTCCTGACCCGACAGCAGGCCCGGACGGCGTCAGAAACCGGGACCGTCGCGTCGCCTAGTACAGAGTGCCGTCGAAATCGGTTCCCTCGTGGATGACGATCGTCGCGCAGATGCCGCAGAGCCGGCACCGATGTGTCGGCAGGAACGCCTCGGCGATGGGAACCTCGACGAGACCAGCTTCGACAAGAACGCTGACCGACGTGAACTCGGACCGGTCGAGCGTCCTCCATTGATGGTCGTCGCGGGCGCATGGGGGCTGTTCGCTCATGGCAGATCATCGCAGCGCTCGGCTGACGGTCCGCTATCCACTCCGCTGCGCAAGGAAGTGGATAACGGACCAAGTGCTCGCAGACTACGCCGACCCGGCGAAACGCGCCAGGTGTCCGGCGTGTGACACAACGCTACGAAACGGGCCTGTGTCGGCCAGGTCGGCCGCGCGGGCCGAGGGGCGCTACCGTTCCGGTCGTGGCAGGTCGAGACCTGGTGCCGTTCGGCACCGCGACCCGCGCCTGGTTCCTCATCTCCCTCCAGACCTTCGGCGGCCCCGCGGGGCAGATCGCAGTGATGCAACGCACGCTGGTGGACGAGAAGCGCTGGATCGGTCAGCAGCGGTTTCTGCACGCGCTGAACTACTGCATGCTGCTGCCAGGGCCGGAAGCGCAGCAGCTGGCGATCTACATCGGCTGGCTGCTCAACGGCACCGCCGGTGGCCTGGTTGCCGGCACCTTGTTCGTCGTCCCGGGCCTGGTCGCGCTCCTGGCGCTCTCGGCCACGTACGTGGCCTTCGGGACCACTCCGGTGATCGCGGCCCTCTTCGCCGGCCTGGCACCGGCAGTGCTCGCGATCGTCGTCCAAGCGGTGCTTCGCGTCGGCAGGCGAGCCCTGGGTCACCCGGCGCTGGTTGCAATCGCCGTGGCTGCGTTCGTCGCGCTTGCCTTGTTCGCCGTCCCGTTTCCAGTCATCGTCGCCTTCGCCGCACTCATCGGCTGGTCTTTGGGGCGCTGGGCACCGGCCACCCTTGCCCAGCCCGGCCATGGGCATGACGGTGGTGAGAACGCACCACCACCGCTGATTCCCGACGATGCTCTCCATGTCGAGCGTCCGTCACGTGCCCGCGCCGTCAAGGTGCTCACCATCGGGCTGCTGTGCTGGGCGATCCCCCTGCTGCTCGCCTTGCTGCTCGGCGGGACCTCCAGCGTCTTCACCCAGCAGGGTCTCTTCTTCTCGGGGGCGGCTGTGGTCACCTTCGGCGGCGCGTACGCGGTGCTGGCCTACGTCGCGCAGCGGGCGGTCGAGGTGTATCACTGGCTGGCCCCCGGCGAGATGGTGCGCGGGCTGGCGCTCGCGGAGACCACCCCCGGGCCCTTGATCATGGTGGTCCTGTTCGTGTCCTTCGTCGGCGCCTACCGTGACCCCGGCGCTCTCAATCCCTGGGTGGCGGCCTTCCTGGGGGCGCTGCTCGTCACTTGGGTGACGTTCGTCCCCTGTTTCCTGTTCATCCTTCTCGGCGCGCCGTACGTTGAACGCCTGCGAGGCAACCATGCGCTGTCGGCAGCCCTCACCGGTGTCACCGCCGCTGTCGTGGGCGTGATTGCGAACCTGGCGGTCTATTTCAGTCTGCACACTCTCTTCCGTGACGTGACCGAGCGCACCTGGGGTCCCATCCAGGTGTCCGTTCCAGATCTGGGTAGCGTCCGGGTCACCAGCGTGATGATCACCGCCTTCGCGCTCGTCGTGGTCCTCCGGCTACGCTGGCCGATCCTGCGCACCCTGGGCGTCTGCGCGCTCCTTGGGCTTGCCGCCGGCATCCTGCAGCAGGCGTGACCCTGACTTCTTGTGCCCCGCGTGTGGCGGGGCCCTCGACTCCTCAACACGGTCCAGCACGCGCGGGTTCGCGGCCGCAATCGGTCCCACCTGCCGCGCACGTTCCCGTGCCTGAGCGCCACAATCACGCCGCGCTGCGCCGATCTATGCGCGCAGGGGGTCGTAGGCGTGCACGCTGCGGATGCCGCCGGGGCCGACCTCGACACGGACTCCGGTGAGGTATGCAGGCTCGCCCGGATCGGCACCGGGTCTGGACTCGTCAGTTGCGACGCCGTCTTCTCACGCTCCTGACCACCGAGTATGCGACCCCCCCTGCCGCCATCCACGGGGCCGCGTTGAGTATCGGGTCCAGTGACTGGTGCACCAGGTCGGTGCGCTGCTGCCCGAGTCGCGAGGCCATGCCGTGACGTGAGAACTCGCTCAGCACCCCTGTCTCAGTCACCGGGTTGTCGGGACGCAAGGTCAGGAATGACTGCAGCGCATTCTCCACCGCATCGACCCGGTCTGCCGCAAGCAGGATCAGCCAGTGTGCGGCGCGCCCTTCGCTGTATTGCTGATACGCATACCGCCGCATCACTCCGGCGACGCCTCTGGGTGGACAGGAGGTGCCGAACACAGGGGTCAGGAACTTGTGCTCGATCGACCTTTCGCGCGGCCACGTCTCCGATTGGCGCTCTGGCAGCTCACCGTCGGCGCCGTTCACTCCGGCGTCCAACCGTTCCCTCGGCACCGCCGGGCGGTCTCTCGGATCCAGATCGACGCCCCAACCAGGGATCCGGGCACGCAACTGTTCACTCGACTCGGCCAGGGGAGGTCTCTGCGCTGTGTAAGGCATGATCACGTCCTCTTGGGTCAGGCGGCGTTCGGGACGATGAGCGGCTTGATGCAGTTGTCCAGCTTCGCCGAGAAGATGTGATAGGCCTCGGCGATGTGCTCGAGCGGGATGCGGTGCGTGACTATGTCACTCGGCTTGAGGTAGCCGTTCCGCACATGCTCGAACAGGCGTGGCCACTGTCGCTTCACGGGGCACTGGTTCATCCTGAGGGTGAGCCCCTTGTTCATCGCGTCACCGAACTTCACCGCGCTGAACATCGGGCCGTACGCGCCCATCACCGAGATCGTTCCCCCCTTGCGCACCGAGTCGATCGCCCAGTTCAGCGCCACTGGTGAGCCGCCCTGGAGTTTCAGCCTGGCGGAGGTGACGTGCTGCATGAAGTTGCCGTCGGCCTCGGCGCCCACCGCGTCAATCGCCACGTCGGCGCCGAGGTAGTCAGTTGTCTTCTTCATCTCGATGACGATGTCGTCGTGCTGGGTGAAGTTGAACGTCTCGGCGTGGGCGAAGGTGCGGGCCTTCTCGAGCCGATATTCGAGGTGGTCGATGACGATCACCCTGCCGGCCCCCATCAGCCAGGCGGACTTGGCGGCGAAGAGACCGACCGGCCCGGCTCCGAACACGACCACCACGTCGCCCTCGACGATGTCTCCGAGCTGGGCGCCGAAGTAGCCGGTGGCGAGGGCGTCAGTCAGCAGGACTGCGTCCTCGTCCTCCATCCATTCGGGGATGAGACTTGGACCCACATCGGCGAAGGGGACCCGGACGAACTCGGACTGGCCCCCGTCATAGCCCCCGCAGGTGCTCGAGTACCCATAGATGCCACCCACAGCTGTGGCGTTGGGATTCACGTTGTGGCAGTTCGAGTACAGCCCGCGGGCGCAGAAGTAGCACTTCCCGCAGAAGACGTTGAAGGGCACCATCACCCGGTCGCCGCGCTTGAGGTTCTGCACTGTCGGACCCACGTCGTCAACGACTCCGATGAACTCGTGCCCGAAGGTCATGCCCACCCGCGTATCGGGCATCATGCCGTGGTACAGATGGAGGTCCGACCCACAGATCGCCGCCATCGAGACGCGCACGATCGCGTCATTGGGGTGCTCGATGGAGGGAACGTCCTTCTCCTCCACCCGGATGCGATAGGGACCGCGATACACCATTGCGCGCATCAGCGCCTCCAGCCACAGCGCTCGGCGGGCGTAGCGCCCGGGTTCGACTGGCGAGTTCCTCGTGGATCCGCCGCTGAGACCGGTCTCTTACCCACGCGGACGGAACGCAAACCGAGGGTCGTCTACGGGCGACGGGCCGGCTACCCGACGCGGATGCCGCTCATCCCGCCGTCGACGGCGAGCAGGGTGCCGGTGGTAGACGCAGACAGTGGGCTCGCCAGGTAGGCGATCGCGTGGGCAACCTCCGCCGCCGTGACGAGGCGTCCCATCGGCTGGCGTCTGCGGAGTGCCTCTGCGGCCGCTTCGGGGTCGGCCGCCTGGTCGAGCAACCGACCGACCCACGGGGTGTCCGCCGTGCCGGGCGTCACCGCATTGACGCGGATTCCCTCATGCACATGATCGGCCGCCATGGCAAGCGTCAGGGCGGCCACAGCGCCCTTGGTCGCCGCATAGAGGGCTCGCTGCGGCACGCCGACGGTCGCCACCACCGAGCAGGTGTTCACGATCGCTGCCTGGCGCGATCTCCTCAGGTGCGGCAGAGCTGCTCGCGTGACCCTGGCGATGCCGACGACGTTGACGTCGAGCACCTGATGCCACTCCTGGTCGGTGTTGGCACCGACGTCCCCAACGGCGCCCACACCCGCATTGTTGACGACGACGTCCACGCCGCCCAGCTCACTGGCCACCTCGTCAACGGCCGCATCCACGGCATCAGCGGACGTGATGTCGCAGGCGACGGCCGTGAACGGGTTGTCGGCGGCCGTCACAGCACGGTCGAGGATCGCGACCCGAGCACCGCGCTCGGCGAGCAGATCAGCGGTGGCCGCGCCGATACCGCTCGCGCCGCCGGTGACGATCGCCACCAGTCCCTCGAACTCACTCATGTCATCCTCGGATCGATATGGATCTTGGGCCCGTCCCCCGAGTCGTCCGGCCGCCAACCAGCCAAGACATGACCGACCTCGCTGAGCCCCACGGTCGCCGCGACGAGCTTGCGTGGGTCGACTGCTCCGCTGGCGAAGCGGTCGATGGTTCCATCCAGGCCCGGCGAGCCACTGAGCACGCCCACTGACGTGACGTCCTTGAGAGCAAGGAGCCGGGTGTCGATCATGCTGGGAGTGCCTGCCAGCCCGACGTAGACAACCCGTCCCCCGGGTTCTACGACGTCCAGCGCCTTGGCCGGCAGGGCCGCCGAGTTGGAAGCGTCGATCACCGCGTCCCACGGCAGACCGGGCAGCTCCTCCGCCAGCCAGGCACCGTTGAACCCAAGTGTCCGGGCGAAGTCCAGAGACCTCTGAGAGCGGCCCATGAGATGCACCTCGACGCCTTGTGCAGCGGCGAACTGGGCTGCCAGAAGCCCGATGGTTCCCGGACCCAGTACGAGCAGCCGGTCACCACCTGTCAGCTCTGCGCCCCAGACGGACCTGAGCGCGTTGCCCCCGGGTTCGACCATCGCCCCTGCGACATCATCCACAGTGTCGGGCAGGGAGTGCAGGGACGTCATCGGCACGGCGATCTGCTCGGCCAGAGCCCCCGGGAACCCACCTCGGACCCCGACCTCGAAACGGTCCTCACACACATGTGAGCGCCCGTTGCGACATCGACGGCAGTGCCCGCACCCGAGCATCGTGTCCCCAACCGCCCGGCGGCCGACCCAGCAAGGGTCCACACCTTCGCCGACCGCCGAAACGGTGCCACACCATTCGTGGCCGAGACGCAGCGGGAACTCCGCGAACCCGTCGGAGAGGTATGCCATCTCACCGGTGAAGAACTCGACGTCCGTCCCGCACACTCCGACTCGAGCGACGTCGACCACGACGTAGCCGGGTCGAGCCACCGGAGCGGGCACATCCGCTACCTCGAACTCACCCGGACCGGTGACGACGAACGCCCTCAACGCCCGTCACCGGTCCCGCGGACCGACGACGGTCTGACGCTGCTCACCCAGCTGGTCGATGCCAAGGGTCATGACATCACCCGGCTGCAGCCAGACCGGCGGCGTCTGTCCCATCCCGACGCCGGGTGGCGTGCCGGTGTTGATGAGGTCACCGGGCTCGAGCACCATGAACTGGCTCAGGTGGTGCACGATGAAGTACGGGTCGAAGATCATCGTCGAGGTCGAACCGGTCTGGCGGCGTTCACCGTTGACGTCGAGCCACATGCCCAGGTTGAGGACATCGTTTATCTCGTCGGCCGTGGCGAGCCAGGGGCCGGCCGGGTTGAACGTCTCCGCCGACTTGCCCTTGCTCCATTGCCCACCCCGCTCCATCTGGAAGGCGCGCTCACTCACGTCATTCACGAGCAGATATCCGGCGATCGCGCCGGCCGCCTCCTCGACGGTGTCGAGGTAGCTGGTGCGCTGTGCGATGACGACACCGAGCTCCACCTCCCAGTCGGGCTTGGTGGCGCCGCGCGGGATGCGTACATCGTCGTTCGGTCCCTGCAGGGTGTTGGGGGACTTGGTGAACAGGATGGGCTCATCGGGTAGGGCCTGACCGGTTTCGTGCGCATGATCGGTGTAGTTCAGACCGATGCACAGGATCTGGTGCGGACGCGCGATCGGCGAGCCGATCCGCTCGGCACCGAATGCCTTCACCGTGCCTGCCGCCGTCCGCTCGTCAACCAGTGTCCGAAGCGCCGGCATGCCGCCAGCGTCGCCGCCGAAGAAGGGCTCGTTGAAATCGGGGATGACGTCCGAGACGTCGACGTAGCTCCGGTCGTCGATTCGCACGATCGGTCGCTCCGCGCCACGCGCGCCGATCCGCATCAGATGCATGCGTCCTCCGGGTCAGTGGGAATCACGCGACACCGTGTCTCCGCTCGACCCGACCAGGAAGTCGAGATCGGCTCCCTTGTCGGCCTGCATGACATGGTCCACGTACAGCCGCTCCCAGCCACGTCGGGGGCTGGCGAACCCGGCGAGCGTGGCTGGGTCGGCAGGCCGGGCGGCGAGCTCCTCAGCGGGGACATCGACCTCGAGACGCCGGTTGGGTACGTCCAGGACGATGTGGTCCCCTGTACGCACCAGGGCCAGCGGCCCGCCGGCGGCCGCCTCGGGTGCGACGTGAAGCACCACGGTCCCGTAGGCCGTACCGCTCATCCGGCCGTCACATATGCGGACCATGTCACGGACTCCCTGTTCCAGCATCGTGGTCGGCAACGGCAGGTTGGCCACCTCAGGCATGCCGGGGTACCCCTTGGGACCACAGCCACGGAGGATCAGGACAGTGTCGGGACCGACCTCCAGGCTGGGATCGTCGATACGTGCGTGCAGGTCCTCGATGGTGTCGAACACCAGTGCCGGGCCCCGATGCGTCAGCAGCTCCGGCGTCGCTGCTGCCGGCTTGATGACGGCGCCGTGCGGAGCGAGGTTGCCGTAGAGAACAGCGATCCCTGCCTCGGGCTGGAGCGGGTCCTGCCTGGTCCGGATGACCTCCGCGTCCCAGATGGCAGCGTCGTCGAGATAGGAGACGAGGGGCCTCCCGGTGACGGTCATGGCCTCGGCATCGAGAAGACCGCGGACCTCTCGGAGTACAGCCAACAGCCCACCGGCACGATGGAAGTCCTCCATCAGGAAGCGACCGGCCGGCTGGAGGTCAACAAGCAGTGGCACACCGGCCCCGGTCTTGTCGAAGTCATCAAGAGTCAGCTCGATGCCCAGCCTGCCCGCGATGGCGAGAAGGTGCACTACCGCGTTCGTGGATCCGCCGATCGCCGCCAGTGCCACAACGGCGTTGAGGAACGACCCGCGGGTCAGGAACGTGCTGGGGCGGCGCTCCGCCTCGACGAGTTCCACGGCAAGGCTCCCTGACTCATGCGAGGCCTCGAGCAGCCGGCTGTCGGCCGCCGGGGTGCCGGCCAGCCCCGGAATGGTCGTTCCCAGCGCCTCGGCCATCAGCGCCATGGTTGATGCCGTCCCCATCGTGTTGCAGTGACCCTTGCTCCGGATCATCGATGACTCGGAGCGCATGAACTGCTCGTTGG
>JBKPNJ010000071.1:0-6752 GCA_046732575.1 Actinomycetota bacterium | reverse complement strand
GCCCGTACGGTACCGATGGTTTCGGCGTCCGGAGAACGACTGACCGTGACTCGCGCGCCGCCCTGAGCGCCTCCTAAGGTGAGGCGATGAACGCATCGACCACGGTCCGGGCACTGCGCAGAGCCGTCCCCGGTGATCACCCGGCAGACGTCCGCGTCCTGCTTGAGCTCGACCTGAGCCGCGGCCTCACGGAGTCGCCGCCGACCGACCCAGTCCGGGCCCTGCGGCAACGCCAGGTTCCCCAGCTGTCGGCGGTGGTCACGGGCTTGCGGCTGGCCGCCCGCGACCCCGACGTCGCCGGGCTCGTGGTGTGCCTTGGTCCGCACGACCTCACCGTCGCCCAGTCCGAGGAGCTGGGCCGAGCTGTAGAGGCGTTCCGAGCCGCGGGAAAGACCGCGCTCTGCTGGACCGAGTCCTTCGGCGAGCTGGGTCCGGGAACCGTGCCGTACTACCTGGCCAGCCACTTCGACGAGATCTGGTTGCAGCCATCCGGGCGGGTCGGGCTGGTCGGCGTGGCCGCATCGGCTGTCTTCGTGCGCGGCGCACTGGACAAGCTGGGCGTCCAGCCCCAGATCGGTCAGCGGCACGAGTACAAGTCCGCCGCCGACATGCTTCTGCGCGAGGACATGAGTGCACATCAGCGCGAGATGCTCCAGCAGATCAGCGACTCAGTGGTCCGGCAGGTCGTCCATACAGTCGCCGCCGGCCGAGGGCTCACTGAGGCCACGGTGCTCGACGCCGTCGAGGCCGGGCCGCTGTCCGGGCCCGACGCCGTGTCCAGAGGGCTCGTGGACAGGCTCGGCTACCGCGACGAGGCGTACGACGACCTACGCAGCCGGCTGACCGCCGATGACGAGGAGCTCCGACCGCTCTACGTCGACCGCTACGCGCGCAGCAAGACTCGCCGACCGGGAAGCCAGCTGAGGCGGCGCCGGAGGCCGACGGTCGCCATCGTGTCCGTGCACGGGCCGATCAATCGAGGCCGCAGCGGCAGCGCACGCCCGATGTCCGGTCCGACCGTGGGCTCGGAGACGGTGTGCGCCGCACTTCGGGCCGCCCGACACGATGACCACGTCAAGGCAGTCGTTCTGCGGGTGGACAGCCCAGGCGGGTCCTACGTCGCCTCCGATGCGATCCGCCGTGAAGTCGTGCGGACCCGGGAGTCCGGTCGTCCGCTGGTGGCCTCGATGGCCAGCGTCGCCGCCTCTGGCGGGTACTTCGTCTCGATGGCCGCGGACGCGATCGTGGCGCTCCCGGGCACCATCACCGGGTCGATCGGCGTCCTCGGGGGCAAGCAGGTCGTCCGCGACGCGCTCGCCAGAGTGGGCATCAACCGCGAGTCGGTCTCCGCCGGCCGCCGAGCGGCGATGTTCTCCACCGACCGGCCGTTCGACGATGAGGAGTGGCAGGTGGTCGAGGCCTGGCTGGACGAGGTATACGCCGATTTCACCACCAAGGCCGCCCAGGATCGGGCGATGGCGTACGAAGACCTCGAGCGACATGCACGAGGTCGCGTCTGGACCGGCGCGGACGCGCTTGCACGCGGGCTCGTCGACGAGATGGGAGGCCTCGATCGCGCGGTCGAGATCGCCTGCGCGCGGGCCGGGCTCGAACGTGACCGGGTGAACGCCCAGGCGTACCCCCAGGTGCCACTGCTGCAGCGGATAAGGCCACCCGAGTCCAGCGCGGCGGCCGCCGCTTGCCAACCCGTAGCGATGTGGGAAGGGGCGCCGCTCGGGGCTGCTGAGCTGATGCAGACGCTTTCGCAACTGCTCGGCGTGCCCACCGCCGGCGCGCTGACGTTACCGGGGCGCTGGCGGATGGGGTGACCGACGCAGGTGGGCCTCCGCCCGGCACCGGGGAAGCGCCGAGGGGCGGAGGCCCGAAACACCATCTAGATCTCGGGTTCCAGATGATGCCTTGTGAAGTCTCGCAGCGAGGGGGGCACCTCGCATCCGGATGTGCACAAAGGGCGGGACCCGGTCACGCTCCGCTACACCGCACCCGACCGCAGCCGGTTCGGATCAGCCCAGCGGGGGGCGCTTGTTCCTCGGTAGCCGTCGCACCACCTCGGCGTACGACGCATCGACGGTCTCGAGCAGCTCGTCATCCGGCACTCCACCGCCGACCCGGAAGCTGTTCCAGCCGTAACGCCCGATATAGGGCATGACCGTGACGTCGCCGGGATAGCGGGTAAGCCACTCGTCGGCCTCGTCCCGGTCGCGGCCGCACTTCAGGCCGACGGAGGCGCCGGAGCCGAGGAATGCGAAGATCTTGTCCCCGACCTTCGCGACGACGTCGCCTTCCCACGGCTCGTCCTGCCAGGCGCCGGGCTTGGCAAGGCAGTAGCTCACCAGCTGCGACGGTGTCACCGCACCCCCGCCGAGACCATCTGACGCAGCTCCTTCTTGAGCTCCGAGATCTCATCGCGCAACCGGGCCGCGAGCTCGAACTGCAGCTCGGCCGCAGCCGCGTGCATCTGGTCGGTGAGCTGCTGAACCAGGTCGGCGAGGTCCGCCGAGGGCAGACCGGACAGGTCGGTCCGCGCCCCCGCGCTCCGGCTCGACAGCGACGGCACCGGTGCCTTCCCCCGGCTCTGCTGCCGTCCACTCCCACCCAGCAGCTGCGCGGTGTCAGCGTCCTCGCGCATCAGCATGTCGGTGATGTCGGCGATCTTCTTGCGCAACGGCTGGGGGTCGACCCCCGCGGCGACGTTGTACGCCACCTGCTTCTCCCGGCGCCGGTTGGTCTCGTCGATCGCCTTCTCCATCGAGGGTGTGATCTTGTCGGCGTACATGTGCACCTGGCCTGAGACGTTCCGGGCGGCACGTCCGATGGTCTGGACCAGCGACGTGCCCGAGCGCAGGAAGCCTTCCTTGTCGGCATCGAGGATGGCTACCAGGCTGACCTCCGGAAGGTCTAGGCCCTCCCGGAGCAGGTTGATCCCGACCAGCACGTCGTACTCGCCCATCCGGAGCTCCCGGAGCAGCTCGATCCGGCGCAACGTGTCGACCTCGCTGTGCAGGTACCGGGTGCGCACCCCGGCCTCGAGCAGGTAGTCGGTGAGGTCCTCCGACATCTTCTTGGTCAACGTCGTGACCAGCACCCGCTCGTGGCATTCCACCCGGACGCGGATCTCGTGGATCAGGTCGTCGATCTGGCCCTTGGTGGGCTTGACCACGACCTCGGGGTCGACGAGGCCCGTCGGCCTGATCAGCTGCTCGACGACCGAGTCGACCCTTCCCAGCTCGTACGGCCCCGGCGTCGCGGACAGGTAGACCGTCTGGCCGATCCGCTCCAGGAACTCCTCCCACCGCAACGGTCGGTTGTCCATCGCACTGGGGAGCCGGAACCCGTGCTCCACGAGCGTGCGCTTGCGCGACATGTCACCCTCGTACATGCCGCCGATCTGCGGCACCGACACGTGCGACTCATCGATGACCAGCAGAAAGTCCTCGGGAAAGTAGTCGAGAAGGCAGTTGGGCGCCGACCCTGGTGCGCGCCCATCGATATGGCGCGAGTAGTTCTCGATGCCGGAGCAGGACCCGACCTGGCGCATCATCTCGATGTCGTAGGTGCTGCGCATCCGAAGCCGCTGTGCCTCCAGCAGCCTGCCCTGACGTTCGAGCTCGGCGAGCCGCTCGGTCAACTCGGACTCGATGCCGGCGATGGCGCGCTCCATGCGTTGCGGACCCGCCACATAGTGGCTGGCTGGGAAGATGTAGAGCTCCTCGTCCTCGGTGACGACTTCGCCGGTGACCGGGTGCAGGGTCATCAGCCGCTCGATCTCGTCGCCGAACATCTCGATCCGGACCGCGAGCTCCTCGTAGACGGGGAAGACCTCCAGGGTGTCCCCGCGGACGCGGAACGTGCCCCGGGTGCCGGCAAGGTCGTTGCGGGCGTACTGGATCTCCACCAGCCGGCGCAGCAGGTGATCACGCTCGATCACGTCACCGACCTTGAGACGGACCATCCGGTCGACGTACTCCTGCGGGGTGCCAAGCCCGTAGATGCACGAGACGGTCGCCACCACTATCACGTCACGACGGGTGAGGAGGCTGTTGGTCGCGGAGTGGCGGAGCCTCTCGACCTCGTCGTTGATCGACGAGTCCTTCTCTATGTAGGTGTCGGTCTGAGGGACGTAGGCCTCAGGCTGGTAATAGTCGTAGTAGGACACGAAGTACTCGACCGCGTTGTCGGGGAACAGCTCGCGCAGCTCGTTGGCGAACTGGGCCGCCAGCGTCTTGTTCGGTTCCATCACCAGCGTTGGTCGTTGCATGCGCTCGACCAGCCAGGCGGTGGTCGCGGTCTTGCCGGTGCCGGTGGCACCGAGAAGGACGATGTCCTTCTCGTCGGCCTTCAGCCGGCGCTCCAGGTCGTCGATCGCCTCCGGCTGGTCGCCGGACGGCTCGAAGTCGGAGACGACCTTGAATGGCGCGACCCTGCGTTCCAGGTCTGTGACAGGCCTCATGCTTCGAGCCTACGACGCCCCGCCGACAACGGTCCCGGCTCCGTGGTCGACGGGCGGGGATAGGCGTGACGCCGCACGGGCTCCGGCGTCCCGGGCATACTGAGGTCATGTCCAGCGCCCACCACCCGTCCCGGGTCCCACGCGAGGAGGCGGAGGCCGCGCTCGCCGCGAGGCTCGAGCTCGGGCCGGAGTACGAACCGGGGATCGTCGACTCCTTCGTCGACCGGGTCGACAAGGCCATCGACGCGCGGGTCGCGGAGCATCTGGCGGACCGCGCCGGTCCGCGGTTCGCCCAGCCGGACCGGAACGGGGTACTCGCCCTTTCCATCGTCTCCCTCGGCTGCGGGATCCCCATCACGGCGATCGCCGGAGGCACTGCCGACCTGGCGGGCATCCTCGTCGCCTGGTGCGGCATCGCTGCCGTCAACCTCTCGTACGCCGTCTCGTCGCGCCCACGACGCGCCGACCCACCGTCCCGACGGCGCTGACGCCGGCGGGCTGAGCTCCCGCTCCTGTGGACGACGTCCGCGGCGCACCCGCCATCGGCGAGACGGTGGACTTCATGTCGTCACGCCTACCGCCCGAGTATTCGCCCCGACGGCGGCTGCGCCGACTCGTCGCCGCGGCCGTTCTGGCCTGCGTGGGCGGGGCTGCCTCCGGTCAGGTCCCGGCGCACAGCAGCGCATCGGGGGCCGCCGGCTCCACGATCACGACGATCATCACCGATCCCCCGGACACCGCTGGTCCTCTCGACATCGCCACCGTCGCTCATCGGATCAGGGACTTCCCCGGACGGGCCACGTCGCTGCGCTACGCCGTCAGGACATTCGCCGCCTTCGCCGACGCGGACCTCGACCCCTCCTACCGCCGCTTCATGCTCGAGCTGAACCGCGACGACGAGTCCGGCTCGGAGCGCAACGTCCGGATCTCCTACCGTGACGGTGCACTCGTGGCAGAGCTGATCTCCAATGCGACGCGGAGCGTGATCGCGACCGTACAGGTCCGCCGACGCGGGCCGCGAGCACTGGCGCTGTCCGGACCCCCACGGCTCATCGGCGCCCGGTCGTACTTCTGGCACAGCGACTACCACCTCGACGGCTCGGCGGCATGCGAATCGTTGGGCGGGTTCCCGGTCACCTGCCAGGACGACGTGCCAGGGCACGGTTGGATCCGGCTCGATCACCCCGCCTGGCCGCCGGCCGGCACATCCGACCCGCGGGCGGTCAGCACGTGCCATAGCCGGGCAGATGCGTCCGTGGCGCCATCCGCGGGCCCCGGCGCGGATGTCGGGCCCCGGTGAGCTCGAGCAGCCGCTGGACCCGGTAGCGGTGCGGCCGGTACGGCTCGAGCAGCGTGGCCAGCCCGGCATCGTCGACCGCCTCGCCGGTCAGCGCCCAGCCGATGTCCCGGGCGACGTGGTAGTCGTTGAAGCTGACCGCATCGGCGTCGCCGTGCGCGCGCTGGCGAACCTCGGCGGAGGTCCAGACCCCCACCCCTGGCAGGGAGCGGAGCCGTCGGTCGACCTCCGCGCTGGGCAGGTCGACGGTCTTCTCCAGTGAGTCGGCGACACGAGCCGCACGGACCAGCGCCCGGGAACGCGCCGGGTCGATTCCACACCGCAGCCACTCCCACGACGGGATCGCCACCAGCGCGGCGGGCGGTGGCAGCACCCGGAGGCCGAGCTCCCGGCCGGGTCCGGGCGCTGCGACGCCGTGGCGCCACAACAGTCGACGCCATCCGGTCCACGCCTCCTGCCCGGTCACCTTCTGCTCGAGGATGGCCGGTACCAGAGCCTCGTACACCAGCCTCGTCTTGGGGACGCGTAGGTTCGGATGCCGGCGATGCGCCTGGACGATCGCGGGATGCCGCGGCGCGAACCCGTCGGGCCGGTCCTCGGCTCCGAGCATCGCCGGTATGTGCTCGAGCACCCACCCCGCCCCTGCACCCCATGCCGTGGTGACCACTTCGCCGGCACCTGCGCGAGCCTCTATCGACACCGTCGCCGGCCCGACAGGCGTCAGGGTGGCCCGCCAGATCCGGCCCTGCTGGTCCTGCCGGAACGAAGGGTCCCCCGCCCCGCGCCGCAGCGTCCCGAGGATCGTGCCGGCCGGGCACGGTCGGTCGGTTCTCCATGTCCGGGTAGACCCAGACCGGTGATCGACGACGTGACCTCGCTGCATCGATCCAGTCTGCGGTAGGAGGCGCGCGGTGGCGACCATTGGACCACGCCGAATCCGGGTGCCGACTGTCGTGCTCCGCCGACACAATGGTGACGTGCTGC
>JBKPNJ010000070.1:0-9713 GCA_046732575.1 Actinomycetota bacterium | reverse complement strand
CGGCTCGGTTCGGACCCCCGACGACAGCCCAGGCGGTGGCGGCAGCCCTGAGGTGGCCCGCTGGGAGGGCGGTATGTCACGTACAGACGGCCGCCAGCTGGTGCCGTCGAACTCGTCCAGCGACGTGAACCGCAGATAGCCGGGATCGGGATCGTCGGTTTCCACCTTGATCTCGTCGACGTCGGCGTTCTGAACCAGGTCCCGCTTGAGGTCGAGTATCGGGTTGGAGATCTCCAACGGGCCGCTGCCGCCGCCGCGACCACTGCCCTCGCCGAGGAGGCGCTCGGGGAACGTCGGCAGGACGAGGGGCAGGAAGACCGCCAGTGCCACCGCGGCGAAACCGATCCGCCGTCCTGCCAGCGCCAACGCCCCGGTGTGGATCTTGTCGCGATCGCCGGCGCTCCACAGCTGCCCACCGCGGGCGATCTGCTTGCCCCAGTGGCTCAGCCGCTCACGTTCGGCGGCCCCGATCAACGCGAGAAATGCCGCTGCGCCGGGAATGAACAACAGCGCGGGGACGCCGTGCGGTGCGGCCGCCACCGGAACGGTGTAGAGCGCGAGCAACGGGAGCCCTGCCATCGGTACGTGCCCCAGGCCGACGGCCAGCAGGTCGACGAGGATCGCGATGCCCGCGACCCCCAACGCAGCCATCAGGACCAGCCCGGTGTCCGGCGGAACCGGGGCGGCGTACTTGTTCGCTGTGTCCACCCCCTGCGACACCAGGTCGGCGAGGGTGGCCAGAGCATGCGGGCTCGGGACGAAGCCCAGCGGCGCCTGAGAGGTGGCGTAGGCCATCACCGACCACTCGAGGAGCGCAACGACCTGTCCGAGCACCACCAGCCAGGGCGGGCACCGCAGTGCCCGCAGCCCCGCCCCGACCAGAGCGACCACCAGTGAGGAGACGAAGGAAACCACGAGAAACCGTTTGACCTCGAACAACGGTGACAGGCTGAACGCGGTGAGCCAGGTCGCCAGCCACGCCAACGCGGTCATCCGCAGCTGCCCGGTCATCCAGCCGTTCACGAGGCCCGCTCCTCCGGTTGCCGGGTGAGCGACCGCCAGATGTCGGCGATCGAGGTGCCGGTCGACGCGACCGCCACCTGCCAGCCCTGCCGGCGAAGCGCGGTGGCGGAGCTCTGCGTGCGCACCGCTTGGTTCCTGACCGCCGGCGGGCGCTCATGGGTCCAGGTGCCGGCATCGAGGAGGATGGCGAACCCGGCGGAGTTTCCGCGCCGGAGCCGGCCCAGCGACAGCACATCCTCCGGCTCGAGCATGCCCACGATGGCGACAACCAGCCCGGGATGGCCCTGGTCCGGCATCGACCGAATATCCAACCGTGGCCGGTCCGAGGGCCGGGCGACCGCCAGCATGTCGAGCAGCGAGTCGGTCTCACCCTGCCAGCCGGCGCCACGGTCATGCCAGCCCTGCCCCCCGGTCGCGCTGGTGACGTCCGTCCCCAGCCGCAGCGCGAACCCACGCTGCGCCAGGTGGACACCGACCGACGCGGTGGCCGTGATCGCCCACTCGAACGAGGACGCCGGCCCGCTGCCGCGATGGGCGATCTTGCGGGTGTCGAGGAAGACGGTGCACCTGCTCTGCCACGGCTGTTCCTCGCGGCGCACCATCAGTTCGCCGGACCGAGCGGTGCTCGGCCAGTGCACGCGACGCAGATCGTCGCCTTGGCGGTACTCGCGGATCGTGACGTCCTCGGTACCGGCGGCGGCGAATGCCCTGGGCCGGTTGTCGCCGGTGCCCGACCACTCGCCGCTCACGCCGCTGGTCGGCAACCGCTGGGCCTGCGGGGTCACCGTGAGCAGGCTGGTGACAGGAAAGGACCGGGTCAGCTCGATCAGCCCGAACGGGTCGCTGACTCGTACCGCCATCGGGCCGAGCTCGTAGCGGCCGCGGACGTCGGACCTGACGGTGTAGGTGACGTCCCGGCGCCAGCGCGGGCCCATCTGGTCCACGACGAACCTGGGCCGGGTCCCGAGGGCGTAGGGCACCTGGTCCTCGAGCAGAAGCAGGCCGGTCGGCATTCTCCCGGCGTTCTGCAGTCGTAACGTCACAGTCACCGGCACCCCGGTCGGTACGCGCCTGGGCTGCACCTCCCGGGAGCAGATCAGCCGGTACCGCGCTCGGGACACGATCAGCGCGGTGATCAGGGGCAGCGCCGCGAGCAGGACACCGATCCGCATGAGATCCTTCTGACCAAGGACGATGCTGCACAGCGCGGCGGTGATGCCGGACGCGAGGAATGCCCGTCCGCGGGTGGTCAGAGCGCCCAGGGTCTCGATCATGTCCGCGTCGGTCAGCGGGCCGGAGCGTCGGATCGCGGTTTCGGCATCGGCACCGTGCCGAGGATGTCACGGACGATCTGCTCGATCGCCCGCCCCCCGATCTGCGCCTCCACCGCAGGCAGCAGCCGGTGAGCGAGCACCGGCGGAGCCAGGGCCTGCACATCGTCGGGAAGCACGAAGTCGCGGCCGTCGAGTGCCGCCGTGGCCCGGGAGGCGCGGATCAGGTGCAGGGTGGAGCGAGGTGACGCGCCGAGCCGGAGGTCGGGGGAGCGTCGGGTCGCGGTGACGATGGACACGGCGTAGCGCTTCACCGCATCGGAGACGAAGACGTTGTGGACGACGTCGATGAGCTTGGCGATCTCCCGCGCGTCGGTGACCGGCTCCAGGTCCTCCAGCGGGTTCGCAGCCGAGTGAGAGTCCAGCATCGCGATCTCGGCGTCCTCCACCGGATAGCCCATCGAGACCCGCCCCATGAAACGGTCGCGCTGTGCCTCCGGGAGGGGGTACGTACCCTCCATCTCGATCGGGTTCTGCGTGGCGATCACCATGAACGGCCGGTCGAGCTCGTAGGTCGTGCCGTCGACGGTGACCTGGCGCTCCTCCATGCTCTCCAGCAGCGCCGACTGGGTCTTGGGCGAGGCCCGGTTGATCTCGTCTCCGACCACGATGTTGGCGAACACCCCGCCCGGCCGGAACTCGAAGTCACGGGTTTCCTGGTTGTAGACCGAGACCCCGGTGACATCGGAAGGCAAGAGGTCGGGGGTGAACTGGATCCGCCGGACCGAGCAGTCGATCGAACGGGCCAGAGCCTTGGCGAGCATCGTCTTGCCCACACCGGGCACGTCCTCGATCAACAGGTGCCCCTCGGCAAGCAGCACCGTCAGCGCCGTCCGGACGACGTCGGGCTTACCCTCGATCACGCTCTCGACGGCGCCACGGATGCGCCGTGCGACGTGCGCCAGCATGTCCAGATCGTCGGCGTGGCCGAGCGCACGGTCGCCGCTCTGCACGGCTTCGGTCGTCACAGTGCCTCCACGTGCCGCGTCGGTCGCCCGCGCGGCGTTGCCTACCGGTCGGCTCGATGCGCGCGCCGCCGAGCCGTGTGCTGTCCGACCCGTCGATCCCGCACGCACGCACCGCCGTCTTCCACCCGAGCCGTCGACGCCTGCGGCGGCCCTACAGATCGTGACAAGTGACGATTCCCAGAGCCGCCTCATCGGCATCACGATGTGATCACTTTTCGCCTGCCTGAATGCTAACCCGGACCCCCGGCCCGGTAGGCGGGCATTGCCAATGTACGTCGCCACACCCGCGGCCACCCAGGTTCCTGCGCCCCGCCCGACCCCACAAGACACCGGCCCGGCAGCATCGAAAGCGTTGACGGTGGGGGGTTGTGGGGTACAGTGGCGCATAGTGGAGGACGGAAGGGGTGGGCCGCTTGTTCTTCGGCACCCACACACCCCGACTGGATGAGAAGGGTCGACTGATCCTCCCGGCGAAGTTCCGCGACGAGCTGCTGGAGGGCCTGGTGATCACCCGAGGGCAGGACCGCTGCCTGTATGTGTGGCCACAGGCGGAGTTCGCCGTGCTCACCGAGCAGATGCGCCAGGCACCGGTCACCAACAAGCGGGCGCGCGACTTCATGCGGATGCTCTTCGCCGGTGCCTCCGACGACAAGCCGGACAAGCAGGGCCGCATCACGATCCCGCCGATGCTGCGACAGTACGCGGGCCTCACCCGCGACTGCGTGGTGATCGGTGCCATGAACCGGGTCGAGATCTGGGATGCGCAGTTCTGGACCGACTACTCCACCGAGCAGGAGACAGCGTTCTCCGATCTCTCCGAGGAGGTACTGCCAGGAGTGATCTAGAGCGGCCGTGCCTGCCGGCATCGCCACCATCCCCGTCAGTTGCCAGCCCCTACCCATCCGCCCGGACCTCTCCATCGATCGAGAACCGCCGCAGTCGTACGACCAGGCCCCCGGTCCGCTCCTCTCGCCTCCTTCTGACACACCTTCCCCGGTGCCAGAAGACGCGCTTCCCAGAGCCAGCGGACGGGGACCTGGTCGGACGAAGCCGCCGGCCGGGTCGCCGGGCCACCAGCCGCCGTCAAGAACCACCGAGCAGGGACATGAGGGGTCGAGATGGACGTCGTCGATACCACCGCGCAGGGCGGTCAAGACGGGAAGACCCATGCCGGCGTTCCCGGGAACGCTCCGCGGGCGAGGCAGTGGCGCTCGACCCGGCCCCCCGGGCAGGCATCCACGCCTCCGCCGGCGCGACGCGTGAGGGAGGACGTCCGTGACGGCGTCGCCGTCATCGCATTCTCCGCGCTGATGTCACTGGTGATGGCTGTCGTACTGATGCTTCTCACCCGGCTGGTGGGCTGACCGATGCCTCCGGCCGGCCACGTTCCCGTCCTTCTCGACCGGGTGGTCGCGCTCGTCGCGCCCGCGCTTGCCGAACCGGGCGCCGTGCTGGTGGATGCGACGGTCGGACTGGGAGGACACGCCGAGGCGGTCCTGGCCAGCTGTCCGTCGGCACGTCTGGTCGGCATGGACCGCGACGCGAGTGCACTCGAGGTCGCTCGGAGCCGGCTCGACCAGCACGCGGCCCGGATCACGCTGGTGCATGCGGTCTATGACTCGATCACCGGAGTGCTGGACGATCTCGGGATCGAGGCTGTTCGAGGCGTGCTCTTCGATCTCGGTGTCTCATCCATGCAGCTCGACGAGACAGACCGCGGCTTCTCGTACTCGCAGGACGCGCCCCTCGACATGCGCATGGACCAGTCGAGAGGGCCCAGCGCCGCTGACGTCGTCAACAGCTACTCCGCCGAAGAGCTCACCCGGATCCTGCGAAGCTACGGCGAGGAGCGCTTCGCACGCCGCATCGCGGCAGCCATCGTCGGGGAACGGGCGCGCGAGCCGTTCACGACCACCGCCCGTCTGGCGTCGCTGGTCCGCGGGGCGATCCCGGCGCCGGCCCGACGCGGTGGAGGTCATCCCGCCAAGCGCACCTTCCAGGCCCTGCGCATCGAGGTCAACGACGAGCTGGCGGTCCTGCGCCGGGCGCTGCCGATGGCCATCGACGCACTCGCCGTAGGCGGCCGCATCGTCGTTCTCTCCTACCACTCGTTGGAGGACCGGCTCGCAAAGCAGGCGATCGCCGCGCGCAGCCGTGCCAACGTCCCCGACGACCTTCCCGTCGTGGCCCGCCGGCTGGAGCCCGAGCTGCGGAGTCTCACCCGCGGTGCGGAGCGGGCGACCGCGGCGGAGATCCAGTCGAACCCACGGGCCGCCTCGGTCCGGTTGCGAGCTGCGCAGCGGATCAGGGAGGTCGCGTGAGTACATTCCTCGGACAGGCCAGGGCCCGGATGCCCCGGTTGCTGGAGTCGGCCCAGGAACGTGCCCGGCTCACCGTCGTCCCGCAACGCGCCACGCATGTCGCCCGCGTCCCGTTCGCGATCCTCGTCCTGCTTCTGCTCGGCGCGGGGCTGGTGGGCTTGCTGGTACTCAACACCTCGCTCCAGCAGGGTGCCTTCCGGGCCGCTGCGCTGCAGACCCGCCAGGTCGCATTGAGCACCCGGCAACATGACCTGGAGCTGGAGATCTCTGCGCTGCAGAATCCGCAGCGGCTGGCCCGGGTCGCTCAGCACCTCGGCATGGTGCCGAACACCAACCCGGTCTTCATCGACGCCTCGACCGGACAGGTGCTGGGTTCCCCCGCACCGGCGATACCCGGGACGGGGCCGGAGCTACGTCCGCCGCCACCGCCGCCGGCGAGGCATCACCACCGTCACGAGCAGCGCAGCAACGGCCACGCGACAAGCCCCGACACGAGGCCGCACAACGCGACTGGACCAGCCGGAACAGGCAACAATGGCCACTCCGGCACACAGCAGGCCCATCAGCCCCAAAACTCGCAGCAGCCGCAGCCGTCGCAGCAGACGCAGCCGTCGCAGCAGACGCAGAAGCCACAGGCCACGCAGCCGCCAAGATAGGAGAGTCGCCCGGTGACCCAGCGCAGGAGCGGCTCAAGCTCGGCGTCTGGGCGCGTGCGACGCCGTGCGCGGCGCGGGGAGGACTCCGAACGATCGGGCGGTTCTCGGTCCCGTTCGGCTACCTCGCGGACGGCGAAGACACCACGCGGTTCCTCCACCTCCCGCCGGCGGCGACGACCCAGCGCCGCTGCGCTCCGCCGTCGGGCTCACCGGGTGGAGCTCACCACGTCGTCGTTCCGGCTCCGCTCCAGCTTCATCGTGATGGCGTTCGTTCTCTCGATCTTCGGCGCCCGGCTGATCCAGCTTCAGGGGATCGACGCCAGCGCGTACGCTCCGATGGCCGCAGCCGAAGGCGCCCAGACGGTGACCCTGCCGGCTCCGCGCGGCACGATCGTCGACCGGTTCGGCACCCCGATCGCGCAGACCGTCGCGGGCTCGATGCTCGTGGCCGATCCGTCGATGACTGCCGATCAGGCACTGCAGATCGCCGCCGTCCTGCACGCCCGGTTGGGTCTGGACTACTTCAGCCTGGTCGATACCCTGCGTACTCCCGACAGCCGCTTCGCCTACCTTGCCCGCTACCTGCCGCAGGGCAAGGCCGACTCGGTGATGGCCGAGCTCGACGCCAGGCACCTGACCGGAGTCTTCGACTACAACGACCCGATCAGGAACTACCCGGGACACGACGTCGCCGCCAATCTCGTCGGCTTCGTCGGCACCGACGGCGCCGGGCTGTCCGGTCTGGAGTACGCCGACGACGACGAGCTGGCGGGCACGGACGGATCCGAGACCTTCGAACAGGGGCCGGACGGGGCCCGCATCCCGCTGGCGAACTCCAGCACGGTCCAGCCGCAACAGGGCACCGGGCTGCAGCTGACCATCGACAGCGACCTCCAGTGGTATCTGCAGCGCCGACTCGCCACCGCCGTTCGGCAGACCGGCGCGCTCTCCGGCTCAGCGGTCGTCATGGACACGCATACCGGGCAGATCCTGGGGCTGGCGGACGCGCCGACATTCGATGCCGCCAACCCGGCCGGCTCGGTCGACGCGAACGTCGGCAGTCGGGCCATCGAGGACATCTATGAGCCCGGCTCCGTGGAGAAGGTGCTGACCTTCAGCGCCCTGATCGACGGCGGATACGTCACTCCGCGCACCGAGGTGACGGTCCCGCCCACGCTCAGTCGAGAAGGTCACACGATCCACGACTGGTGGGACCACGGCACCTTGCACCTGACGACCACCGGGGTGATCGCCGAGTCCTCGAACATCGGCACGGTGCTGTCGTCGGAACAGATGCCCAGCGAGGCTCTGTACCGCTACCTGCGCTCGTTCGGCCTCGGACAACTCACCAACATCGGGCTGCCCGGGGAGAGCGCCGGACTGCTGCCGGACGGGTCGGACTGGCAGCGGATCACCCATGACACGATCGCGTTCGGCCAGGGGCTGTCGGTCAACACGGTTCAGATGGCCGCCGCGCTCGCGACGGTCGCCAACAAGGGCGTCCGGATCGACCCGACGCTGGTCTCCGGAACAATCGATGCGTCCGGTCACGTCACGCCGGCGTCCGCCCCGCAGCATCATCGCGTGATCAGCACCCGCGCCGCGCACGCGGTGGCCAGGATGATGGAGCAGGTCACCGGGCCGAACGGCACGGCACCGGCGGCGGCCATCCCCGGTTACCGCGTCGCAGGCAAGACGGGCACGGCACAGCGAGCGGTCAACGGGGGATACCACGGGTTCACGATCTCCTTCGGCGGCTTCGCGCCGGCAGACGACCCCCGGTTCCTCCTCTACATCGTCATCCAGGACCCCAAGGACGGCAGCGGCGGAGGTTCGGCCGGCGGTCCGGTGTTCCACGACATCATGGCGTACACGTTGCAGAAATACGGCGTCGCGCCAACGGGCTCGAAGGCCCCCAGGCTCCCGATGACCTGGTGAGCGCCGATAGCCTCGCGCCCGTGCCTGCACAGCCCCAGGCGACCGCTGCGATGCCGATCCGACCCGCACACGTGCGCCCGCGGCGCCTTTCCGACATCGCCCGATGGCTCGGCGCGGCGGTTCCCGGCACCGATGCGACGGTCACCGGCATCACCCACGACTCGCGGGCGGTGCGCAATGGCGACCTCTTCGCCGCGCTGCCGGGTGCGACCGGGCACGGAGCGCGGTTCGCGGCCGCCGCCGCCCGCAGCGGCGCGGTCGCGGCACTCACCGACCCAGCCGGAGCCGGCCCGGTGACACAGGCAGCCCTGCCCGCGGTGGTCGTCGACCAGCCGCGGGGGGTGCTCGGTGCGCTGGCGGCCCGGATCTACGGAGATCCAGCCCGGGCACTCACGCTCATCGGCGTCACTGGGACCCACGGCAAGACGACGACAACGGCGTTGATGGAGTCCGGTGCCGAAGCCGCCGGCCGGGCCGCTGCCAGGATCGGCACGAACGGCACCTACCTCCGCGGCCGGGCGGTGTCGAGCAGGCTGACCACTCCCGAGGCCCCGGACCTGCATGCGCTCTACGCGGTGATGCGCGAGAGCGGTGTGCAGGTCTGTGCCATGGAGGTGTCCAGTCACGCCCTGGTCATGGGCCGCGTGGACGGTGTGCTGTTCGATCTGGCGGTGTTCACCAACCTCGGCCGCGACCACCTGGACTTCCATGCCGACCTCGAGGACTACTTCTCGGCGAAGGCTTCGCTGTTCACCCGGGATCGTGCCCGGCGGGCCCTGGTCAACGTCGATGACGAGTACGGTCGAAGGCTCCTGGTCCGGACCGAGCTGGAGACACGGACGTTCTCAGCGGCCGGCGGCCCGGCCGACTGGCGAGCGGTGGGGATCGAGCTCACCGGTGACGGGGCGACCTTCACGGTCGTCGACCCCGACGGTGCCGGGCACCCCGCTCGGATCCGCCTCAGCGGTCACTTCAACGTCGCCAACGCCCTCGCCGCGGTGGCCGCGCTCACCGAGTGCGGCATGTCGCTCGGCGAGGTGATCGAGGGTGTCGGTAACCGCCCCGGAGTCGACGGACGCATGGAGAGGGTCGGAGCCACATCCGGACTCCTCGTGATCGTGGACTACGCGCACAAGCCGGACGCAGTGAGAGCCGCCCTCGAGGCCGCGAGACACCTGTGCACGGGATCGCTCACGATCGTGCTCGGCGCCGGCGGCGACCGGGACCGGGGAAAGCGTCACTCGATGGGCGAGATCGCCTCCCGATTCGCCGACCGGCTGATCGTGACCGACGACAACCCGCGGACAGAGGACCCGGCGACGATCCGGGCCGCCCTGCTCCGGGGTGCCCGGTCTGTTGCAGCGGACGAGCGGGCCGCCGTGCTCGAGATCGGTGACCGGCGGGCGGCGATCGCCCGTGCCATCGGCGACTCCCGGCCAGGAGACTGCGTCATCATCGCCGGCAAGGGTCACGAGC
>JBKPNJ010000069.1:0-4395 GCA_046732575.1 Actinomycetota bacterium | reverse complement strand
GCCGGCACCATGCTCCGGGTCGCCAAGGTCGATCAGCCCGTCGCGGCTCCGTACACCGTCCTGGGCTGGAGGGTTTCCGACATCCGCGAGGTGATGGCCCGGTTGTCCCAGGCGGGCGTTGGCTTTCTTGAGTACCCGGGGTTGAACCAGGACGACGCCGGGGTATGGACCGCTCCCGGCGGTGACAAGGTCGCCTGGTTCACCGACTTCGACGCGAACACGCTCTCGTTGACCCAGGTCGCGTAGGCAGCGGCGGTGGTCGCCGGGTAGCTGGCCCTCACCTGTCCGGTGCGGGCGCAATCACAGCAGCTTCTTGTGCAGGACAGCCATCTGCTGGCCGTTGCTCCTCGTAAAGCTCTCCAGCAGGGTCCATCCGCACCGCTGGTAGAACCCGAGCGCAAGGTCTGTTCCTACCCAGGCATGGGCGATTCGATGCACAGCAGCCCACCGCTCCAGGTGCTGCATCAACGTGCGTCCGACACCTTCGCCCCGGCGGTCCTGTCGGACGATCATGCCGGTGATCCAGGGACTGGTGTCACGCCGCTCGTCGAGGTCATAGGTGTCCAGACCAACCGCTCCCAGAACCTCACCGGCCGTGTCATGCGCGACAAACGTCACCGGCAGCTCCTCTCTCCCTGCCTCACGGATGGTGATATCCAGCCACCAAGCTGGGTCCTTGGGGCTGTCGGGGAAGCCCGCCCACTCCTGCCACCGCATCTCGGCCACCGCCTCCGCTGACTCGAGCGAGTCCGCCAGCAAGGTCACGGCCACCACCATTCGGCCAGGCTAACCTCCACAGTGCGGGGTCGGGACGGACGGAGCGCTGGACTTGACCGCGGCCGGTGCTCAGGGTCCGCGATCCGACAGTTGTTCGGCGCGATCCGACAGTTGTTCGGGCTGGAAGCACGGGTTCCGGCCGGCCCGACTCCCAGTAACGCCCGGACATCCGTACTCACGTGAACCGACCAGTGGAGTGGGGGGCGTCCTGGGCGACCACATGCTCACCACGCTCTCCGGCCGGGCGGGAGCCGCCTATTGCGGTGGCTCTTCGCCACCACAGACCCAACTTCCTGGCGCATCCGCTCGCGGCGCCGCCGAACAAACCTGTCGGATCGCGGTCACGGCTGGGGGTGCTCGGCGTCGTAGGAGAGGATGCTGCGCTGGAGCGCTGTCGTCAACAGCACGCCGCACACGCAGGCGAGTCCCCCGACCAGCAGCGCGAGACGTTCCGACGTGGCAGTGGCGAACGAGCCGGCCAGGAAATCTCCGGTTCGCGGGCCGCCTGCGACCACGACGATGAACACACCTTGCAGCCGGCCACGCAGGTGGTCCGGGGCGGCGACCTGCAGGATCGTCGACCGGTACGCTGCGCTCACCATGTCCGCCGCTCCGGACATTGCGAGGAACATCACCCCCAGCCAGAGCAGCTCTGAGAGCGCGACGCCGCCGACCGCGAGCCCGTAGCAGATGACAGCCACCACTATCGCCAGCCCCTGACGCCGGATCCTGCCGATCCAGCCCGACACGGCAAACGCGCCGAGCGCGCCGACCGCCGGTGCCGCGGTGAGAAGCCCCACCGTCGTGACACCGCCGCCGTACACCGTGCTGGCCATGGCGGGAAACAGGGCTCGCGGCTGGGCGAGCACCATCGCGCACAGGTCAAGGATGAACGTCACCCGCAGGTTCGGCGCGGACCCGAGAAACCGCAGGCCGTCGAGGACCGAGCGCAGGCCCGCCTTGGTGACCTCACCCAATGGCGGCATCACCGGCAACCGGTAGAGCGCGTAAAGCGCTGCTGTGAACGTCACAGCGTCCACCCCGTACGCCGCGCCGAACCCGCCCCACTTGATCAGCAGTGCCCCGACGACCGGTCCCACGGTGAATCCCACATTGAACGACGCCATCGTCAGCGCGTTCGCGGCAGGCATCAGCCGGCTGTCGAGCAGCCGGGGGATGATCGCTGCCCGGGCCGGGTTGTTGACAGCGTAGAAACCCGACTGGATCGCGACGACCGCGTAGATCAGCAGCACGCTGTCCACTCCGAGCAGCGCCTGGGCCAGCAGCAGCAACGACATCAGCCAAAGGCCGGCGGACGCGATCAGGGCCAGCGCACGGCGGTCCATCGCGTCCGAGATCGAGCCGCCGTACAACCCGAACGCGATAAGCGGAAACAGCGCACAGAGCCCGACCAGGCCGACGGAGAACGATGAATGGGTGAGCTGGTAGACCTGCAGGGCAACGGCAACGGTGGTCATCTGCTGCCCCAGCTGCGAGACGGTGGTGCCGAACCACAGGCGCCGGAAGTCGGCCGAGGCTTGGAGCGGGCGGATGTCGGTGACGATCGACCTCAGGACGTCTCGAGCCGACACGGCGGCAAGCGTTCCATGTCGGGCAATTGGACTTGTGCCGGGGTCGGACACCACGTAGCGTCGTGTGCACACAGGAAGGAGGTGGTCCAGAGAATGAGTTCTTCTGGGACTTGTGAGGTGGCTGCTCGCTAGCAGCCCACCGCTCCGGCCGTGAGTGCGGCTGGCGGAATTCCAAGCAGTCACCCGACCCGTGGGCGCGCCGACCCTGTCCCCCGGCCCCCTGCCTTCACCGGCAGGACGCCCGCGGGTCGTCCCATGTCGGGGACCTCTATGGAGCCAGCCTCTCCCTGACCCACCGTTCCTCGGTTTCGCGTTCGCGCCGGTAGCGAATTCGGTCATGCATTCGCTGTGAACGGCCCTGCCAGAACTCGACCGTCGCCGGCAGTACCCGATAGCCGCCCCAATGTTGAGGGCGCGGCACGTCTGTCCCGGCAGCCCATCGCTCCCCGGCGCGGGCGTACTCCCGGTCCAGGAAGGCCCTGTCGGGGACCACGGCCGACTGCGGCGACGCCCAGGCGGCGAGCTGCGAACCGCGGGGCCGCGAGGCGAAGTACCGATCGGACTCGTCGGCGGAGACGCGCTCTGCCATCCCCTCGACCCGCACCTGCCGTTGCAGTGGATGCCAGGGGAACACCACCGCACATACAGAGGATGCCTCGATGTCGCCGGCCTTGCGCGATCTGTAGTTGGTGTAGAACACGAACCCGGAGGCGTCGAACGACTTCAGCAGCACCAGCCGCGACGATGGCAGTCCGGACCCGTCGACGGTCGTCACCACCATCGCGTTGGGCTCGTAGAGCGGTGCCGCGAGCGTGTCCGCGAACCACTCCGCGAACAGCTGCATGGGCTGATCGGGCAGACCTGCCTCGTCGAGACCCTGTTCGGCGTACTCTGCGCGGAGTGAGGCGAGACGGTCGTTGTCCACCCGATGACGATAGCGACGAGGAGTGGTGGGGAGCGCGGGTATGAATGAGGTCCGCCACGGTCTGGAAGGCGTGGTCGCCTTCGAGAGCGAGATCGCCGAACCGGACAAGGACGGCTCGGCGCTGCGCTACCGCGGTGTCGACATCGAGGATCTGGTGGGCCGCGTCCCGTTCGAGAAGGTGTGGGGCCTGTTGGTGGACGGCGAGTACGAACCGGGCCTGCCGCCCGCGGAGCCGTACCCGATACCCGTTCACTCCGGAGACATCAGGGTCGACGTGCAGAGCGCGATCGCGATGATCGCGCCGGCTTGGGGGATGCGCCCGCTCTACGACATCGACGACCAGCAGGCGCGCGACGACCTCGCCCGGACCGCGGTGATGGTGCTGTCGTACGTCGCCCAGGCCGCCCGCGGGGTCGGGCTGCCGATGGTCTCCCAACGCGAGATCGACAAGGCCGGCTCGATCACCGAACGGTTCATGACGCGATGGCGCGGCGACCCCGATCCCAAGCACGTGAAGGCGGTCGACGCCTACTGGACCTCGGCCGCCGAGCACGGCATGAATGCCTCGACGTTCACCGCCCGGGTGGTCGCATCGACCGGCGCCGACGTCGCCGCCAGCCTGTCCGCCGCTGTCGGCGCGATGTCTGGACCGCTGCATGGAGGAGCGCCGTCCCGGGTGCTGGGCATGATCGAGGAGGTGGAGAGGCGGGGCGACGCGGTGGCGTACGTCAAGGAGCTTCTCGACGACGGCCAGCGACTGATGGGCTTCGGGCACCGGATCTACCGGGCCCAGGACCCCCGTGCCAAGGTGCTGCGTCGAACCGCTCAGCAGCTGGGCGCACCACGGTTGGAGGTGGCGCAGGCGTTGGAGAACGCCGCGCTGGCAGAGCTGCGGTCCCGACGACCCGACCGGGTGCTGGAGACCAACGTGGAGTTCTGGGCCGCGATCGTGCTGGACTATGCGGAGGTACCGCCGCACATGTTCACGTCGATGTTCACATCGGCCCGGACCGCCGGCTGGAGCGCCCACATCCTGGAGCAGAAGCGCACCGGCCGGCTGATCCGCCCGGGCGCGCTGTACGTGGGCCCGGCCGCCCGGCC
>JBKPNJ010000068.1:0-13508 GCA_046732575.1 Actinomycetota bacterium | reverse complement strand
CGGTCAGCGTCTTGCCGTCGAGCACCCCACCCTTGATCACCAGCGGTGCATTCGCCCTGGCGAAGTCGCGCAGCCCCTTGGCCGCCTCCACCGGGTCGCCCTTGATGAAGGCGATCGCGGAGGGGCCGACGAGCAGGTCGTCGAAGCCGTCGACGCCGGCCTCGCGGGCGGCGAGCTTGGTCAGGGTGTTCTTCACCACGGCATAGCTGGCGTTGTCCCCGAGTGCGCGGCGCAGGTCCTGCAGCTGCTTGACGGTGAGCCCGCGGTACTCGGTCAGCACGGCGCCGGCCGCGCCGCGGAACTCCTCCGTCAGCTCGGCGACGGCGGCTTCCTTGTCGGGCCGTGCCATCTGTCTCCTCTGTCGATGTGCGTACACAGCAAGACGCCCCGGGCGCGGGCGCACGGGGCGAGAGTCGCGGTGGGAGCTGCGACGATCGGACTCGTTCACCTACGCGGGCCGCCCGCTGGTGCGGGGCCTTCGTTCACCCTCGCGGGTGACGACCGGCGGTCTTTGGCGCCCCCAAGCGTACGGGCTCGCCTCCGCCGGTCCAAATCAGGTCGGGCGGGGCGGCAGCCGACCCGGTCGACGCGACGGGCGCGTGGCCGGGTCGGGCGGAACCGCGGCAGGGTGCGCCTCCAGCCGTTGCAGCGCCAGCGCGACCGCCGCGTCGAGCTGCGGATCGTCACCGGCCCCCCAGGACTGAGGCGGGATCAGGACCTCGACATCGGGGTCGACGCCGTGGTTCTCGACCCCCCAGCCGGACCCGTAGAACCAGAATGCGTACCGGGGCTGGGTGACGCTGGTGCCATCCACGAGTCGGTAGCGCATGTCGATGCCGATGACCCCGCCCCAGGTGCGGGTACCTACGACCGGCCCCAGACCCTGCTGCTGGAACATCGCGGTGACGATGTCGCCGTCGGACCCGGCCTGCTCGTTCGCGACGGCGACAAGCGGTCCTCGCGGTGCGTCCTCGGGGTAGGTCGCCGGCTGCATGTGCCGGCGCGTGTCCCACGCGCGCACGGTCCGGTCCAGCTTCTCCAGCACCAGCGACGAGACATGACCGCCCCTGTTGTCGCGAACATCCACGACCAGCGCCTCGCGGGCGACCTCCAGCCGGAGGTCGCGGTGCAGCTGCGCCCAGCCACTCGCGATCATGTCGGGGATGTGCAGGTAGCCCACCCTGCCGGCCGACGCTGCATGCACCGCCTGCCGGCGGCCGGCGACCCACTCCTGGTAACGCAGCGGCCGCTCGTCGGCCAGCGGCACGACGACGACACGCCGCTCCTGGTCGGTCCCATGCGTGCGCACCGTCAGCTCGACCGGTTTCTCCGCGGCGCCGACCAGCAGCGCCGGCGGGCCGAGGACCGGGTCGACCGGTCGCCCGCCGACGCCGACGATGGCGTCACCCGGATGCACGGCGACACCGGGTGCCGCCAGCGGAGAGCGCGCGGCCGGGGCGGAGGACTCCCCGGGAATGATCCGGTCAACCCGCCACCGCCCGTCGCCGTCAACGGCCAGGTCGGCGCCGAGCAGTCCGACGCGCCGCGCCTTGTCGACCGGGCGGTCCGGCGGCATCTCGTATGCGTGCGAGGCGCCGAGCTCGCCCTGGACCTCCCACAGCAGCTCGGACAGGTCGTCGCGCGAGCCCAGCCTCTGCACCAGCGGCCGGTAGCGGTCGAGCACCGCTGACCAGTCCACCTCCGCCATGTCGGCCACCCAGAAGTGGTCGCGCATCAGGCGTCCTGCCTCGTCGTACATCTGCCGCCATTCGGCGACCGGATCCACCTCGACGCGCACGCGCTCCACGTCGACGTCGACGACATCGGCATCGGGTTCCCCGCCGGCCGCCGGCGGCGAGATCCTGCGGTCCGACGGAACGACCCGGACGGCCTTGCCGTCGCGGACCACGACCCAGCGGCCGTCCCCGGTGACCGAGGCCGCATCCAGCCCGTCGACGATGGTCGTCAGCCGCTGGGTGGGGAAGTCGTACCGCTGCAGAGAGGACCGCGGCCTGGGGGCATCGGGTCGCGGGAGCCCGTCCCCGAGGACGCCGACGAGGGGATCGTGCATCCACAGCAGGCCGCCACGCGCCGCGCGAAGGCCGGAGTACGTGCCTGCGGGCACCGGTAGCGGCACGACCCGCTCGGCGAGGCCGGTGACATCGACGACGGACCGGGGAGGCTCCGCGTCCGTCTCATCATCGGCCGGCCGCCATTCGCCTGGCTTCGGTCCGCCGGTGACGCGGCCGCTCGTGGTGGGGTCGAACGGCGACGGCGTGCTCTCGGACAGGGGGAGCAGATACGGCCTGGTGCCGGCCAGGAACGACAGGTCGAAAGCGTGAACGTCGTAGACCGGGTCGAAGGTGCGTACCGAGACGAACGCCAGGTGCAGGCCGTCCCGGGTGAAGACCGGCTCGGTGTCGGCGAATCGCAGCGGCGTCGCGTCGAGGACGTCTCCGCCGGCGACCGGCGCCAGCCGGATGTGCCGCAGCGGCTCCGGCCCGGGCTGCGACCACGCGAGCCAGCGCGAGTCCGGCGAGAACGCCAGGCCACTGGCATCCCCGTGCTCGCTGGAGTCGACGGTGCGGACGTCACCGGAGACCGCGTCCACGATGAGCACCCGGCCGTCGTGGCTCGCCACCGCGACGTGGCGGCCGTCGGGCGAGGTCGCCAGATCCAGCACCCGGCCCAGCAGTCCACCGGCCAGCCGGCGTCCCTGGGCAGCGGAGGCTCGGCCGGCGGACGCGACGATCTCGAGCGCGTCGTCCCCGTCGGCGTCGGACACCCAGACCACTCCGGGTGGCTCATCATTCGTACCGGCACCGAGCACGCGAGGCAGCCTGGACCGGACACCGGGACCGCCCGACAGCAGGCGTGCGGGTCCGTCACGGTGGGTCAGCCAGTGCACCGTCCCACGAACCTCGACGGCACTTCCACGGCCGGTCCGGTCAGGGCAGAGGTCGCCGAGGTGGTCGGCCGCCGGTACCGGATGGACCGCCTGGGCGGTGCGGGGGCCACCCAGCTGCACCTCCAGCCGCCGTGGCCGTGAGGCTGCGGACAGGTCCTCCAGCAGCCACAGCTCACCCGCGCACTGGTACACCACCCGCCGCCCGTCGGAGGTCGCGGCGCGGGCGTAGAACGCGTCGTGGTCGGTGTGCCGGCGGAGGTCGCCGCCGTCACGGGTGCAGGAGTACACGTTGCCGTAGCCCTCATGGTCGCTGACGAACACCAGCCGGTCACCGACCCAGACCGGGCTCTCCAGCTGACCATCGAGGTCGGCCAGCAGGGGAACGAAGCCGCCGTCGCCCCCGCGGTCGATCCACAGCCTGCCCGCCCGGCCGCCGCGGTAGCGCTTCCATGACGCGGCCCCACGCCGGTTCTGGAGGGTGCCCAGGACCGTCACCCCGCCGGGGCCGGGCGCGATGCCCGACACCGGGCCGTAGGGAAGCCGCTGAGGGGAGCCACCGTCGGAAGGGACGGCGTAGGCCCAGGTCCTGCTGGTGAACGGCTGGGCGACCGCCGAGATCGCCAGGACGTCGTCGCCGGACCACCCGATCACCGCCGTCAGCTCGTCGCCCCAGTAGGTCAGCCGCCTCGACTGGCCCCCGTGGACAGATGCCACGTGCACCTCGGGCGCGCCGTCGCGGCGGCTGGTGAAAGCGACCGACTGCCCGTCGGGTGACAGCCGGGCATCGGCCAGCGGCGCGCGGTCGGCGGTCAGGCGCCAAGCGCGACCACCGTCACTGGTGGTCAGCCACAGGTCGTCCTCGGCCACGAAGGCGACCGAGTCCTCGTGCACGGTAGGGAAGCGCAGGTATCCTGCCCCCGCCGATCCGGCCTGCTGAACCATCGACTGACTCCATCACCGTCGGGTCTGGCGTAGCGGCAGCGCTCGACTGTTACGGCCCGAGACCGTCCTTCGCCGGAGGATCAGGTCTCGGCGTCGTCGGTCACCTTGCGCGCCCGGTTGGCGTCGACCGGGATACCGGGTCCCATCGTGGTGGAGAGCGTCACCTTGCGCAGGTAGCGGCCCTTCGAGCTCGACGGCTTCAGACGAAGCACCTCGTCGAGGGCCGCCGCGTAGTTCTCCGCGAGTTGCGCGGGTGTGAACGACACCTTCCCGATGAGGAAGTGCAGGTTGGCGTGCCTGTCGACGCGAAACTCGATCCGGCCGCCCTTGATGTCGCTGACGGCCTTGGTGACGTTGGTCGTGACGGTGCCGGTCTTCGGATTCGGCATGAGCCCACGCGGTCCGAGGACGCGTCCGAGGCGGCCGACCTTGCCCATCATGTCGGGCGTGGCGACGACTGCATCGAAGTCGAGCCAGCCGCCGTTGATCCGCTCGATCAGCTCGTCACCGCCGACGTGGTCGGCGCCCGCCGCTCGAGCCTCCTCCGCCTTGTCGCCGTTGGCGAACACCAGCACCCGGGCGGTCTTGCCGGTCCCGTGTGGAAGGTTGACCGTGCCGCGAACCATCTGGTCGGCCTTTCGCGGGTCCACGCCCAGCCGCATCGCGATCTCGACGCTCTGGTCGAACTTCGCCCTGCTGTGGGCGCTCTTCGCCAGCTTGATCGCCTCTACGGGTGAGTAGACCGCATCCGGATCGAGCTTGGCGGCTGCCTCCCGATAAGCCTTGCTGCGCTGCATGACTGGCTCCCTTCACCAGGTGTGGTCTGCGGGCGAGCAGCTGCCCTGCCACGAAAAACGATTGGTTCGCGCTCGTTGCCGAAGCACGAGATGTCCTGTCCATACGTCCGGGTCAACGATCGACGGTGACCCCCATCGAACGGGCGGTACCCTCCACGATCAGCATCGCAGCGTCGATGTCGTTGGCGTTGAGGTCGGGAAGCTTTGTGGTGGCGATCTCACGGACCTGGTCCCGACTGATCCTGCCGACCTTGTCCTTGTGCGGCACCGACGAGCCCTTTGCGAGCCCGGCGGCCTTCTTGATCATCTCCGCGGCCGGCGGCGTCTTGGTGACGAACGTGAACGAGCGGTCCTCGTAGATGGTGATCTCGACCGGTACGACGTTCCCGCGCATCGGCTCCGTGACGGAGTTGTAGGCCTTGCAGAACTCCATGATGTTGACGCCGTGCGGGCCCAGGGCGGTACCCACCGGCGGCGCCGGCGTGGCCGCACCGGCCTGCAGCTGCACCTTGACCAGGGCGGCGATCTTCTTCTTCTTCGGGGGCATGTGCTTCGGGGTCCTTTTCGTTGTTGCTCGTGTTCGGGTCTCGCGGTACGGGAGCCGGGCGGTCAGATCTTCTGGATCTGGCTGAACGCCAGCTCCACCGGCGTCTCACGGCCGAATATCTCGACCAGCGCCTTCACCTTCTGGGCGTCGACGTTGATCTCGGTGACAGTGGCGTGCAGTGTGGCGAACGGCCCGTCGACGACCATCACCGAGTCGCTGACGACGAAGTCGGCGAACTCGATCTTCTTCTGCTTCTTGGCCTCCGGGGTGGAAGAGGGCGCTCTCGCCTCGTCCTCGACGGCGGGAGCGAGCATCGCCTCCACCTCAGCGAAGGTGAGCGCGACCGGCTGATGCACGTGGCCGACGAAGCCGGTGACCGATGGCGTGTGCCGGACGGTCGCCCACGACTCGTCGGTGAGATCCATCCGCACCAGTACGTACCCCGGCAGGACCGTTCGCCGGACCATCCGGCGCTGGCCGTTCTTGATCTCCGCGACCTCCTCCTGCGGGACGACCACCTCGAAGATGTAGTCCTCCATGTTCAGGGACGAGATCCGGTTCTCCAGGTTGGTCTTGACGCGGTTCTCCATCCCGGAGTAGGTGTGCACGACGTACCAGTCACCCGGCTTGGCCCGCAGCGCGGCCCGGAACTCCTCGAGCGGGTCGACCCGCTCGGGCTCCGGTGCGGACGGCTCCTCGGCCAGGCGCTCGGCATCGGCGTCCACCTCCGCCCCGGTGGGGTCGGGAGCGCCCAGCTGGTCGGCGGAGTCGAAGGTCGCCGCGTCCGCGTCGCTGCTCGCATCGGCGCCCTCATCGGGGCCGGCCTGGACATCGCTGCCGGCTCGGAACTCGGTTCCGGGCTCATGCCCCAGAGCGGCGGCATCGGCGGGAATCGCCATATCGCCGATCAGGTCGGGGTCAATGTCGTTCGACGGTTGGGACACGGTTACTGCGCCACCTTCATCTGCCAGGTCGTGGGTGCTCGAGTCGAGTTGTCATATCGCGGGTCTCGCCCGTTCAGGCGAAGACCTTGAAGACCAGGGAGCCGAAGAGGAAGTCCAGAACTGAGACGATCGTGATCATCACCAGGACGAACACGAGGACGACGATGAAGTACGTGAGCAGCTGCTCACGTGTCGGCCAGACCACCTTGCGCAGCTCGGCCAGGACCTGCCGGTAGAAGAGTCCCGGGCTGGTGCGCCGCTTGCTCGGTTCGCTGCCGCGCGAGGAGGTCGTGGAGCGTGTCTCCGTCACCTTTCCGCCTTCGCTGACCCGCCGCGGTGTGCCACCGCTTCCGGTCGGTCTCGTGATGCCATGGTGCCCCCGGACGTGTGTGCCCCGGACCGGGGCCCGGGACGTGAAGCTCTCGCAGGGCAGGAGGGACTCGAACCCCCAACCTTCGGTTTTGGAGACCGATGCTCTGCCAGTTGAGCCACTGCCCTACGGTGGCCGGTGACCGTCCGCCCACTCGCGGGCATGACCCACCGATGGTGCTGCAGCCACCAGGCCACGAGTGTACGGGGTCGACGCGGCCAGGTCGAACCGGATGCAAGGATAGGCGCATGAGCGAGCAGCCCCGGCACCGGATCTCGCGGCGCGTCAACTCCATCACCGAATCCGCGACGCTCGCGGTCGACGCCAAGGCCAAGGCGCTCAAGGCTGCCGGCCGGCCGGTGATCGGGTTCGGTGCCGGTGAGCCCGACTTCGCCACCCCCGAGCACATCGTCGAGGCCGCGATCGCGGCCGCCCGGGATCCCCGCAACCACCGCTACTCGCCGACCGGCGGCCTGCCCGAGCTCCGGCAGGCGGTTGCGGACAAGACCAGGCGGGACTCCGGTTACGGGGTCGAGGCTGCCCAGGTACTCGTCACCAACGGTGGGAAGCAGGCGGTCTACGAGGCGTTCGCGACGATCCTCGACCCCGGCGACGAGGTGCTGCTGCCGGCGCCCTACTGGACGACCTACCCCGAGGTGATCAGGCTGGCCGGTGGTGTGCCGGTCGAGGTCGTCGCCGATGAGAGCCAGGGCTATCTGGTCGCAGTGGAGCAGCTCGAGGCGGCGCGCACCGGAAGGACCAAGGCCTTGATGTTCTGCTCGCCGTCCAACCCGACCGGAGCGGTCCAGTCACCGGCGCAGGTCGCCGCGATCGGCCGCTGGGCCGTCGACTCAGGCATGTGGGTGGTCGCCGACGAGATCTATGAGCACCTGACCTACGACGGCGCGGAGTCGGCCTCGATGCCTGTGCAGGTCCCGGAGCTCGCCGACACGTGCATCGTCGTGAACGGCGTCGCCAAGACGTACGCGATGACCGGCTGGCGGGTGGGCTGGATGATCGCACCGCGCGACGTCGTCACTGCCGCACTCAACCTCCAGTCGCATCTGACGAGCAACGTCGCCAACGTCCCGCAACGGGCCGCGCTGGCCGCCCTGACCAGTGACCTGGCCGCGGTCGAGCGGATGAGGACCGCCTTCGACCGGAGGCGCCGCACCATCGTGTCGATGCTCAACTCCGTCGAGGGCTTCGTGTGCCCCGAGCCCAAGGGAGCGTTCTACGCCTACCCCAGTGTGAAGCGCGCCCTCGGCCGTGACATCGGGGGTGTCACGCCGGAGACGTCGGCAGAGCTGGCCGAGGTCATCCTCGAGCAGGCCGAGGTCGCTGTCGTGCCCGGTGAGGCTTTCGGCACGCCGGGCTACCTGAGGCTGTCGTACGCGCTCGGCGACGACGATCTGGTCGAGGGCGTCAACCGGATCCAGAAGCTCCTCAGCTGACGCCTCGATCCCGGCCGGTCGCGGCACTGCCCAAGGCGCACCTGCACCTGCACTTCACCGGCTCGATGCGGCACCGGACGCTGGTCGAGCTGGCCGCGAGGGACGGCGTGCGGCTGCCCGACGCGCTGCGCGCGCAGTGGCCACCACGGCTGTCTGCGGCCGACGAGCGAGGGTGGTTCCGGTTCCAGCGGCTCTACGACATCGCCCGGTCGGTGATCCGCACCGACGACGACGTGCGCCGGTTGGTGCGTGAGGCGGCCGAGGACGACCGAGACGAAGGCTCCCGCTGGCTGGAGGTCCAGGTCGATCCGTCGGGGTACGCGGCGCTTTTCGGAGGGATCACCAGGTTCACCGAGCTGGTACTCGACGCCGCGGCGGCCGCGGCTGCCGGCACCGGCGTGGGCGTCGCGGTGGTCATCGCCGCCAACCGCACCCGGCATGCCCTCGACGCCCGCGCGCTGGCCAGGCTGGCGGCTCAGTACGCAGGCCGCGGCGTGGTCGGCTTCGGCCTGTCCAACGACGAACGCCGCGGCGCCGTCGCGGAGTTCGCACCCGCCTTCCGGATCGCCAGGCGCGCCGGGCTGCTGTCGGTGCCGCACGGCGGCGAGCTGCGGGGGGCCGACAGCGTCCGCGCCTGCCTTGACCTGCTCGGTGCCGACCGGGTGGGCCACGGCATCCGGGCAGTGGAGGACACAGCCGTCCTGGCCCAGGCCGTCGCCTCCGGCGTGACCCTGGAGGTCTGCCCGAGCTCCAACGTCGGCCTCGGCGTCTACCCCGACCCGGCATCGGTCCCGCTGCGAGGTCTTCTCGACGCCGGCGCACAGGTCGCGCTCGGAGCAGACGACCCGCTGCTGTTCGGGCCGCGACTGGCCGCGCAGTACGAGTCGGCCAGGGCGGTGCACGGTCTCGGTGACGTCGAGCTGGCCGGGCTGGCGCGCATGTCGGTGCAGGGATCGACGGCGCCCAGCGACATCCGCGCGTCGATGCTGGCAGGCATCGACGACTGGCTGGCGCAGTGCCCCGATGCCCGGCCGTTGCCCTAGAGGCGGCAGCCCACCAGCACCGGCTCGTTGACGAGCGTGATCCCGAACCTGGACGTGACGCCGGCGCGGATCTCCCGGGCGAGCCCCAGCAGGTCGCCGGAGGTCGCCGACCCCCGGTTGGTGAGCGCGAGCGTGTGCTTCCACGAGATCGCGGCCCCGCCCCGACGGTGGCCGCGCGCGAACCCGGCCGCCTCGATCAGCCAGGCGGCGCCGACCTTCACCCGGCCCTCGGGCTGTGTCCAACGCGGGGCCGCGTCCGGCAGGCCGGAAGCGGTCGCCGCATCCACGACCGGATTGGTGAAGAAGGACCCGGCGCTCCATGTGTCGTGGTCGGCCGCATCGAGCACCATCCCCTTGGCGCGGCGCAGCGCGAGCACCGCCTCGCGGATCTCACCCGCCGGCGCACGCCGGCCGAGCGGGATCCCGAGGGCTCGGGCCAGCTCCGCGTACGTCACCGGTGCCCCGAGGTGGTCGCGCCGGAGGCGGAAGGTCACCGACAGCACTACATGCCGGGCGGGCTCGGACTTGAACCGGCTGGTCCGGTACCCGAAACCGCAGTCCGCGCCGGCCACCTCGACCTGCCGCCCCGCGCGGCGGTCCCAGACCACGACGGCGGCGATGGTCTGCGAGACGTCCTGGCCGTACGCGCCCACATTCTGCAGCGGCGTGGCCCCCACCCGGCCGGGGATGCCGCTCAGCGCCTCCAGGCCGCTCCATCCCGACTCGACCGCGCGGGAGACGAGTGCGTCCCAGGGCTCGCCGGCCTGCGCGCGGACGACCGTGCAACCGTCGCCGTCGAGGTCGACCTCGATGCCGCGAGATCCGAGGCTGACGACGGTGCCGTCGAACCCCGCGTCGTCGACAACCAGGTTGCTCCCGTCCCCGAGCAGCAGCACCGGCTGGCCGGCGGCGTCCGCGGCGCGCACCGCCTCGACGATGTCGGCCGCCGACCCGGCTTCGAGCTGCCGGGTGGCCGGGCCGCCCAGCCGCAGCGTGGTCCGTTCGGCCAGCCGCACGCTGGCTGTCTCCAGCACCGGCTCGACCCGTCAGCCGGAGGGCCGGACGGTGGCGCGAGCCATCCCGAGCACTGCCTCACCGTCGGTGGCGGCGGTCAGGTCGATGCGTACGGTGCCGTCGGGGTCGGCCTGACTGACCACGCCGCTGACAACCAGAACGGTGCCGTTGTCGTCGTCCGGGACCGGAACGGGCCTGGTGAAGCGGACGCCGTACTCCACGATGTTGGCCACCCCACCGGCCCATGTGGTGAGCGCCCGGCCGGCCAGCGCCATCGTGAGCATTCCGTGGGCGATCACACCCGGAAGGCCTACCGACCCTGCTACCCGGTCGCTCCAGTGGATCGGGTTGAAGTCTCCCGATGCGCCCGCGTACCGCACCAGGTCGGCCCGCTTGACGACGAACGTCTGCGTGCCGAGCTCTTTGCCCGCCTCCAGGCCGCTCATGACGCCGTTTCCTCCCCCTGGTGCACCAAGGTGGCGAAGGCGGTGCATATGTGCTCACCCTCGACGGTGACGATCTCGCTGCGGGTCCTGAGGATATCCGCCCCTCGGACGTGCCGGACTGCGTCGACGGTCAGCGCGGCGGTCACCACATCACCGACCCTCAGCGGTCGGCTCTGCACGAAGCGCTGGTCGCCGTGCACGACACGGTGCAGCGACATGCCGGCCAGCGGGTGGGCCATCAGCTGTCGCAACGCGGTGAACGCCACCACGATCGGGAAGGTGGCGGGGGCGCCGTCGCCGGCTCCGGTCGGGTCACCGATCGCCTCGCGAAACTCTCTCACCTTGACGCGGGTGATCTCGTACGGCTCGGTCGCTGGGAGCGTCATGCCGCTCAATGCTGGATCGACGGCCATGACGGCGAACCTAGCAGCGCGCGCACCGGCCGGGTCCGGCGCCGGACCGGGCTCGCGCGTGGCCGGAGTAGCCGGGTTGCGCGCCTTTGTCATGCGCTCCAGGTGCCCTGGCTCTTGGTCACCCTCCAGCCGCTGGGACCGTGGCGGAGCGTGTAGAGGAAGCCCCCGGCCAGACCGCAGTCGGCGAGGCCGTCGATCCCTATCCTGACCGTGCCACCTTCGGGTGGGACCTTGCCGACCGAGACCACGACGTCGCGCTTGGCCTGGCGGTCGCAGTTCAGCCGTCCGGTGATCTGTGCGTCGTCGATGCTGTGGACCCAGCTGAGCCGATAGCTCTTCCCGAGGAGACCTTTCAGCTGGTCCTGCACGCGCTGGTCGATCGGCTCCCCCGCGCCACGGTCGCCCATGGTGCCGGTGCGGTCTACGAGGTAGACGCTGCCGATGATGTCGGCCGGGATCGAGCCCTCGGTGGACAGGAAGCGTTCCAGCACAGCGGCGTAGACGGCGGCCTGGCGCTGTTGAGTGAGCGGAGCCGGCGGGGAGGACTGTGCCGGCTGAGGAGTGGACGTCATCGTGCCGGTGGGGTCGGGACCCGTCTTGGTGTCGCTCGCCGATGCGCAGCCGGCCGCGACGATGAGGGCCGTCATCGCGGCGACGAGGTTGAGCCGCATCTGCCCTCCGTGGACTGCCTCGACCATGCCGTGGGATCGCGGGCCCGGGGTCGTGATCACCCCGCCGTGCCGGCGCGTGTCCGTCGTGCGTACGCGTGCCGGATAGACGCTGGACTGGCACTCCCGGTTCCTCGCGGCGGCCGCCGGGGCCGGGACCCGGTCCTGGCGCGACAGGTCATGCCGCCGACGGCTGACCCTCGATTCGTGTGACGCACCTCATGGCGACCGGGCCATCCCTGGGCGGCCCACGGGTGCCGCTAGCGGGTCTCGCGATGGGCCCGGTGGCAGCGGCAGCGGGGGCAGAACTTCTTCAGCTCGAGCCGGTCCGGGTCGTTGCGCCGATTCTTCTTGGTGATGTAGTTGCGCTCTTTGCACTCAGTGCACGCCAAGGTGATCTTGGGGCGGATGTCGGTGCTCTTGCTTGCCACGATGCCTCGTTCTCGGGTTGGCGGTGCCGCTCGATCATACCCGCAGCGGACGGAGCCCCGGCTCGCTGCGCGGGCCCGGGCCCGTGCGCGGGCCGCGTAGCGGGGGCGGGACTCGAACCCGCGACACCACGATTATGAGCCGTGTGCTCTGACCACCTGAGCTACCCCGCCTCCGGGCCGGTCCTCGTTGCCCGAGCGGCCGAGAACGTGGTCCCAGAGCCCCAATACGGAATCGAACCGTAGACCTTCTCCTTACCATGGAGACGCTCTACCGACTGAGCTATTGGGGCGAGCGACCTCAGACGATACACACCGTCCAGCAGCGGTCGCCAATCAGTCGGCAGTCGCTCCGCTTGCCCGGCGGACGAGCGCCTAGCCGTTGCGGGGGTTGCGGCGGGGGCGGAGCCTGACGTTCGGCAACGCCGGCGCCGGAAGCCGCGGCGGGCTGCCTCGATAGCCCTCGACGCGTCCGAACCGGTCGGACTCGTTCTGCCACTCGTCGCGGAAGGCGGCGATCTCGTCGTGACTGCGGCCGACGAAGTTCCACCACATCACGATCTCCTCGTCCAGCGGCTCGCCCCCGAGCAGGATGACACGTGCGCGGTCGTCACCGGGGTTGGTGAGTGTCAGGTCGACCCTGCCGGTCCCGACATAGCCGAGCTCGGAGGCGGCCAGACGGGTGCCGGCCAGCACCGTCGATCCGGTGTCGACCAGTACACCGTGCTCGAAGGCAGGGTCGACGTCGAGCACCAGACTCGACCGCGGCGGCATGGTGATCTCCGCACCGACGAGCTTGGTGAACGTGCCGACCGGGGAGCTCGCACCGCCCAGCGTTCCCAGGAAGACCCGCATCGAGGCGCCGCCCAGCGCCACCGGCGGTGGGACGTGATGCTGAAAGTCTCTGGGTGCGTGCCTGGAACGGTTCGGCAGCGCCACCCACAGCTGCACCCCGTGCAGAACCGTTGTCCGCGGGGTCGACACCTCCGAGTGACAGATGCCACGGCCGCCGGTCATCAGGTTCAGCTCACCTGGTCGCACTGTCGCGTGCGCACCGCTGCTGTCCCGGTGCTCGACCTCGCCGGTGAACAACCAGCTGACGGTCTGCAGCCCGGTGTGCGGGTGCGGCCCGACGTCCATGCCGCCGGAGACCGTGACGTCATCGGGACCGTAGTGGTCGGCGAAGCACCACGCGCCGATCAACGAGCGCCGCCGGTGCGGCAGCGTGCGTCGCACCGACATGGCACGCGGACCGCCCAGCGGCACCTCCCGGGCGGTGATGACCTCGACCCGTGGCCGGCCGGAGGGCCCTGCCATGGCCGGCCGGCTACGGCAGCGGATCTCCGCCGGGCGGGCTGCCACATTGCTCACGGTGCGTCCCTTCCGAAAGGCCGGGTCACCGCCTTCGACCGGCAGCTGACGGGCTCGAACCACCGTAGGACATGCGGCCGGATCACCACAGCGGCAGGACATAGACGTGCTCGCCGTCGAGCATGCCGCCCGTGCCTTGGAACCCGTAGCGCTCATAGAACGT
>JBKPNJ010000067.1:0-4727 GCA_046732575.1 Actinomycetota bacterium | reverse complement strand
TCTCCGTCCCCCACGGTGTCCGGGGCGACCATCACCGCCGCTCTCATCGTGTTCAGGGTCTTCACCACCCGGGCCTCGGGGAACGCCCGCTGGATCTGCTCTGCCAGCGAGTCGGTGTCCTTGACCGTCAGCGTCGGTGGGAACCCGTGGGACATGTCCAGCGGGTTGGCCACATCGACGATCACCTTCCCGGTCAGGTTGTCCACTCCCGCCTCACCGAGGACCGACAGCGACGCGGCGCCGTTCGTCGCATTGACGATGACCTCGCCGCCCGCTGCTGCCGCGGCATAGGTGTCGAGGGTCAGGTCGTCGAGAGCCTTCCAGTCCTCGCGCTGTCGGGTCTGCCCAGGGTCGCGGGTACCGACGACGACCGAATGGCCTGCGGCGGTCAGACCACGAGCGAGCGTCTGTCCGACCGAGCCGGTGCCAAGCACGGCGATGTTCATGCCCGAACGCTAGCCGGGCCGAGCCGATCGGGCAGGCGGCCGCCACCCGACTGACGAGGCGTCGGCGCAGCTCCACCGGGCAATACCGCCGAGTTGCCGCATACCCCTGACAGAGAGGATCAATACGCCCTGTAATGAGATGACTACGCATGTGAAGCGACAGGGGGACGATGAAGGCCGCGACGAGGCACCTTCTCAACAGGTTCAGCTACTCGGCGACGCCGGAGCTCGGCCGGCAACTGGAGTCGCACGGCGGAGGGGCCCGCTGGCTGGAGCACCAGTTCGAGCCCAAGAACGTCGCAGACGGCATCGCCGATGGGATGCGTTCGTGGTTTCCCGACCTCGCGATCTCACCGACCAGGATGGGTGCGCTGAAGGCGTCCGGCCATCTCAATCCCGCCGATGTGATGGCTGACCTGGCCCGCTGGACCCTGCTTCGCAGGATCTACAGCCACCAGCAGGTGCACGAGGTCATGACCGACTTCTGGTCGAACCTGCTGCACATCACCTCTCCGAGCGACAAGGCCTGGCCGTACCGGGTCACGTACGACCAGACGATCCGTCGGCATGCGCTGGGCCGCTTCGACAGCATGCTGTACGCGGCGATCACCCATCCGGCGATGGGGTGCTACCTCGACAATGCGAAGTCGACTGCCCGAAACCCCAACGAGAACCTGGGCCGCGAGCTGCTCGAGCTGCACACAGTCGGTCGGCTGGCCGGGTACAGCGAGCAGGAGGTGGTCAGCTCGGCGTACATCCTCACCGGCTGGCACGTCGACATGTTCAATACCTGGAAGGCGTCCTATCGCCCCGATGACCACTATGTCGGCAAGGTGTCGGTGCTCGGGTTCAGCCAGGCCAACAAGGCCAAGGACGGCCGTCCACTGACCAAGGACTACCTGCACTATCTGGCGCACCATCCCGCGACCGCCCGGCGTATCGCATTGAAGCTCGCCACCCGTTTCATCTCCGACAGCCCATCGGACAGGGTCGTCTCAGACCTCGCCAGAGTGTTCAGCCGGTCCGGCACCGATATCAAGTCCACGCTGCGCGCGCTCTCCCGTCACCCGGAGTTCCTCGGCTCGGCGGGAAGAAAGGTACGGACGCCCACGGAGGACATCGTCGCGACCATGCGGGGGATAGGGGTCAGGGCCCGCAAGCCGTCCGGCAAGGAGACCGACTTCGCGCTCGCTCTGCTGTGGGAGTCGGAGGCGATGGGGCAGAAGCCCTTTGCCTGGACCCGCCCGGACGGCTTCCCCGACGTGGCTGACGCCTGGTCGTCGGTGAGTCGCATCCTCGGCTCGTGGCAGGTCCACTACAACGCGGCCGGTGCGTGGTATCCCAAGACCGCAGTCCGCTTCCGGACGGTTCACGAATGGCTGCCGAGGCTTCCGGCTCGGTTCGACGCCGTGCTCGACCACGTGTGCCGCAGGGTGATCACCCGTCCCGCGTCGGACGCCCTCCTCGCGGCCTGCTGCGCAGCCACCGGGATCCGCCCGCACGAGCGGATCCACGCGGGACATCCGCTGCTGACCTTCAAGTTCCCGCGCATGCTCCACACCGTTCTCGACAGCCCCAGCCACATGACCAGATGAGGAACACCATGGCCAAGTCCGCAGGCTGCGAGGAGTGCGAGAGCGACTCCGGAATGGGACGCCGCGCATTCCTCGGGCTCTCGGCAGCCGCCGGAGCGGGGGTGCTGGCGACAACCACCGGCGGCCTCTTCCGGCAGGTGGTGTTCGCCGCCGGCGGGAAGGCCCGCAACGTCATCATCGTGCTGAGCCTGCGTGGGGGCGCCGACGGGCTGTCCCTGGTCGTGCCACACGGTGATCCCGGCTACCTCCTGGCGCGGCCCCGCCTCGGGATCCCGGCGCCCAAGCTGGTTGCTGCCGACGCCATGTTCGGGTTGCACCCGCACCTGGCACCGCTGGCGCCGATGTGGGCCAACGGAACCTTCGGCGCCGTGCACGCCGTGGGGCTGCCACAGCCGAACCGCAGCCACTTCGCCGCCCTGGAGGCGATCGAGGACGCCGACCCCGGGTCGACCGAGCGCCGCGGCTGGCTGAATCGGCTGATCGAGCTGGACCGCGACCATCGGCCGCAGCAGGCCGTGCAGCTCGGCGACTCCATGGTTCCCACGTCCCTCTACGGCCGCGCACCGGTGCTTGCCACCAGCCAGCTGAGCAGACTCAAGATGCCCGGTCCTCGCGAGCATGACGCGCATGCGGCCCGGGTCCGGGCGATGCACCGCCTCTGGGACAAGGAGCCGGGCGCGCTCGGCCGGGGCGCCCGTTCGGCCATGTCGAGCGTCAAGTCCCTCAAGGCACTGGCCAACAACCACACCGCGCCGCACAACGGGGCGCACTACCCCGCCGGTGAGTTCGGTCGCAGCCTTGCCGACACCGCACGGCTCATCAGGGCCGACGTGGGTGCAGAGGTCGTCACCCTCGACTACGGCAACTGGGACATGCACGTCGGCTTAGGGACGCTCGCCAGTGGGCGCATGCTGACCCTCGCCGACGAACTGGGCCGCGGGCTCGCCGCCTTCTTCAAGGACCTCGGCCCCAAGGCATCGTCGGTCACCGTCGTCACCCTCAGCGAGTTCGGTCGCCGGGTTGCCGAGAACGGCGACTTCGGGCTCGACCATGGGTACGGAAACGTCATGCTGCTGCTCGGCGCCGGTGTCAAGGGCGGGCAGGTACACGGCCGGTGGCCGGGGCTCATGTCGGGATCGCTCATCGACGGCGACCTCAACGTCACGCGGGACTACCGCAGCGTGCTGGCGGAGGTCGTAGGGTCACGGTTCCCGGGACTCAACCTCAGCAAGGTGTTCCCCGGGTTCACCCGTGAACACGTCGGAGCCATGCGGCTGTAGCTGCGGACGGCTGGCGGTAGGCAGCCGTCGATAGGGTTCCGTGAGTGGACAAGGGCACCGACGAGCTCGTCGCCGCACTGCGACGGGCGGGAGTCAGCGGGGTCGACGACACCCCGTTACGACGCTCCCTCTACGCGTCGGACGCGTCGCTCTACCGGGTCGCTCCCCGCGTCGTCGTCGCGCCACGCCACCCTGACGAGATCGTCGCGGCGCTGTCGGTCTGCCGCGAGATGGGCGTCCCGCTGACGATGCGCGGAGCGGGAACGTCGATCGCGGGAAACGCCGTCGGCCCGGGTGTCGTGGTCGATACCAGCCGGCACCTTCAGCGCATCCTCGACGTCGACGCCGACAGCCGTACCGCCGTGGTGGAGCCCGGTGTCGTCCAGTCGTCGCTACAGAGGTCCGCTGGTCCCTTCGGCCTGCGTTTCGGTCCCGATCCCTCGACCTCCAATCGCGCCACGCTCGGTGGGATGGTCGGCAACAACGCCTGCGGAGCGCGGAGCCTGGGGTACGGCCGCACCAGCGACAACATCGTCGGCCTCGACGTGCTCACCGGTGCGGGCCAGCGGTTGCGTCTTGGCTCGTTTGCGCGTGCGGGCGAGTCGCAGGCAGGAGCTGTCGCTCCTCTTCGCCGGCTCGTGACCGACGACCTGTCGATCATCCGCACCGAGCTCGGCCGATTCAGCCGCCAGGTGTCGGGCTACTCGCTGGAGCACCTGCTTCCCGAGCGCGGCTTCGACGTGACCCGTGCCCTGGTCGGCAGCGAGGGAACCCTGGCCATCACGCTCGCGGCCAAGGTGCGCCTGGTCGTCGAGGCGCCGGTACGCGTGCTCGTCGTGCTCGGCTATCCCTCGATGTTCGAGGCCGCCGACGCCGTGCCTGCTGTCCTGCGCCACCGACCGGTGGCCTGCGAGGGCCTCGACGCCCGCATCGTCGATGTGGTCCGGGTCCGGTTCGGCTCCTCGTCGATACCGACGCTGCCCCGCGGGTCGGGTTGGCTGATGGTCGAGCTTGCCGGGAGTGACCCTGGTGGACTCCGCTCTCGGGCCCGACGGCTGCCGACCGACGCGGCGGCACTCGACAGTGCCGTCATCGACGAGGAGGCGGCGGCGCGCGCGCTGTGGCGGATTCGCGAGGACGGCGCCGGTCTGTCCGGGCGGACACCGGACGGCAACCCGGCGCACGCCGGATGGGAGGACGCCGCGGTGCCCGCGGAACGGCTCGGCTCCTACCTTCGCGAGTTCGACGAGCTCATGGGTTCGCACCGGCTGACCGGCATACCGTACGGCCACTTCGGGGAGGGCTGCCTCCACATCCGGATCGACTTCCCGCTGCAGGCACGCGGCGGCAGGGCCGCGTTCGGTGAGTTCGTGCGCGAGGCGGCCGTGCTGACAGCCCGGCACGGC
>JBKPNJ010000066.1:0-7734 GCA_046732575.1 Actinomycetota bacterium | reverse complement strand
GCCGTAAGGTGTCCGCATGCCGACCCCGAGCCGTGATCCCTTCGACGGCGCGCGATCGGCCGATCCTGACCTGGACATCGGCTCATTCGTCGCCGGCTTGCCGAAGGTCGAGCTTCATCTGCATCTCGTCGGTTCGGCCTCGGCTCCGACCGTGCTCGAGCTGGCCAGGCGGCATCCGGACCATGGCGTGCCGACCGATCCTGACGCTCTGCGCCGCTTCTACGAGTTCACCGACTTCTCCCATTTCATCCAGGTCTACATCGCCGTGAACTCGCTGGTACGCACGCCCGACGACATCAATGCACTCACCTACGGCACCGCCCGGGACCTCGCGTCGCAGAACATCCGCTACGCCGAGATCACGGTGACCCCCGATTCGCACCTCCTGACGGGCATCGAGCCTGACGCGTTGGCGCCGGCTCTGACACAGGCGCGGAGCGAGGCCAGGGCTGACTTCGGCATCGAGCTCGGGTGGATCTTCGACATCCCCGGTGAGCTGGGGCTGGAATCGGGGGAGCGGACCATCGACTGGGTCGAGCGCTTCGCCCCGACGGGCAGCGTCGGGTTCGGCCTCGGCGGCCCTGAGCAGGGCGTAGCCCGGGCCCAGTTCGCCGGGGTGTTCGCACGCGCGCGTGCGCTGGGGCTGGTCGGCGTTCCGCACGCGGGGGAGACGACCGGACCGGACACGGTGTGGGAGTCGATCCGCCTGCTCGGTGCCCGGCGCATCGGGCATGGGATCTCCTCGGTCCGGGACCCCGAGCTGATGGACTACCTGGCCACACACGAGGTGGCGCTCGACATCTGCCCGACGTCGAACGTGCGCACCCGGGCGGTGTCCACCCTGTCGGAGCACCCGCTGCCTGACCTGCTGCGGGCCGGTGTGACCGTGACGCTGAACTCGGATGACCCGGGGATGTTCGCCACCACGCTCAACGGTGAGTACGAAGTGGCGCACAACGACTTCGGGCTGGACGCGGCCGTACTCACTGACCTGGCACGCACGTCGGCACGCGTGTCGTTCGCCGAGGTGGGCCTGCGCAGGAGGATCCTCGACGAGATCGACGCCTACGCGTCAGGAGCGGGACTCGGAGCCGGCGGTTAGCTGCTCTGGCCCGTCGCCGTGCCGCGTTCGACCTGGCAGTCCGGACCCGGGAACATCAGGGTCTCGCGACCGTCGTGGAAGCGGACAAGGTAGGGCGGTTGCCCGCCCTCACCACGCACCTCGAGAATTTCGGCCTCCTGGTCACGCGTACCCACGGTGCGGCCGTGGATCCGCAGTCGTTCACCAACCTGCGCCTGCATCAGCGTCACCTCCGTTCGGCGCCAGCCTAGGCGGGTTACGCCTGCTTGACGAGGGGGTGCCGCCGCTTTGCCCGAGCCGATCCTGCCCAGCCGCGCGTCGCCGGTCAGCGCGCAGTTGTGGTGAGGTAACCGGCCCTAGCCGCCGGCTGCCACGAGGATGAAGTCGGTCGCGAAGCCCAGGATGAGCCCGGTCAGGATGCCCCAGTACAGAAGCTGCCGGCGCCCCATCCGCTCGGCCACCCGGAGCAGCTGGATGACCACGTACAGGATGGAACCGGCAGCGAGCGCGAGGAAGCCGACGTAGATCGTGTCGTTGACGAACGACTGGCCGACGACCGTGCCGACGAAGGTGGGACCGCCACCGATCAGGCCGAGCAGCGCCAGGAATCCCCAGCCGGGCCTGCTCTGGTCAGCCGCCATTGGGGCCACGATCCCGAAGCCCTCTGTCGCGTTGTGCAGTCCGAAACCGATGATGAGGAGCACCGCCAGGCTGATCTCGTCGCTGGCGGCTGACTGGCCGATGGCCAACCCCTCGGAGAAGTTGTGCAGGCCTATGCCGACCGCGATGAGCATCGCCAGGCGGCGGGCGGGCGACTCCAGGTCGAGCCACCCCTTGGGGACCGTCAGCTCATCGGCACGCATCGCACCCGGACCGTAGCGGCGGTCGGCGACCGGGCGCGGCCGCGACATCCACTGCTCGTAGAACGACAGGGTGATCAGCCCGACCACAAGGCCGGCAGTGGCTACCGCGGCGAGCCCGGCGAACCGCATCCACGAGCCGGTGTGATCAACCGACGCAGCCACCAGAGCATCCTCGACGGGCTCGACCGCGTGTGACAGGACATCCCACAGCAGGAACACGAGGATGCCGGTCGCTGTCGCGTTGAGGTACGCGCGCAGGCCGACCGGCGAGGTCCGCACCCTGGCCAGCGGCAGGCCGAGAAAGATGGTGAACCCGGCGATCGCGCCGAGAACCGCGATCTCGAGGGAAGACATCCAATGCCTCCGGACAGGTAAGGGGACACTTGGTTAGGGCGCCCTAAGTTTCACTTGTGTCCGCACTCGTGTCAACCCGGGTGGATGGGCCGGCCGGCTGTCCGAGGAAACGGTGGACCGCTCGGCATGTGACACGATTCCCGGGTGAGGAGCAATCCTGTCGCGGCACAGCGGCGACGCGACCTCGCGCGGCTGCGCCGCGTCCGGGACCGGATCGACCGGGAGTACGCGCAGCCCCTGAACGTCGAGGAGCTCGCTCGCGGCGCCTGCATGTCGGCGGGGCACCTCAGTCGCGAGTTCAGGCTCGCGTACGGCGAATCGCCGTACGGCTACCTGATGACCCGGCGTGTCGAGCGCGCGATGGCGCTGCTGCGTCGCGGCGACCTCAGTGTCACGGACGTCTGCTTCGCGGTCGGCTGCTCGTCGTTGGGTACCTTCAGCACCCGCTTCACCGAGCTGGTCGGCGTGCCCCCGAGCGTGTTCCGGGTCGAGGCGACGCGTGAAACCGCGGGCATGCCGCCGTGCGTAGTGAAGCAGGTGAGCAGACCCATCAGGAATCGAGAAGCGCCGGCCCCCCGGCCGCACATAGCCTGACTGACATGGACATCAGCATTTCTGCCTGCTTCCTTCCGCACGACGACCCCGACGCCTCGCTCGCCTTCTACCGCGACACGCTCGGCTTCGAGGTCCGCAACGACGTCGGAAGAGGCACCATGCGCTGGATAACCGTCGGCCCCGCCGGCCAACCCGGCACATCGATCCTGCTGGCACCGCCGGCTGCGGACCCGGGCATCACCGACGACGAGCGCCGCACCATCGTCGAGATGATGGCCAAGGGCACCTACGGCTGGATCCTGCTCGCCACCGCCGATCTCGACGGCACCTTCGAGAAGGTGCAGGCCAGCGACGCAGAGGTCGTCCAGGAGCCGACCGACCAGCCGTATGGCGTGCGCGACTGCGCGTTCCGTGACCCCGCCGGCAACCTGGTGCGCATCCAGGAGCTCCGCTGAGATGAGAGCGGCAACGCCGACTGACGCGCACTCGCCGACCGGTCTGCGCGGTGCCGACAGCCACGATGTGATCCGCGTGCACGGCGCGCGAGTCAACAACCTCAAGGACATCAGCGTCGAGATCCCCAAGCGCCGGCTGACGGTGTTCACCGGTGTCTCCGGCTCCGGCAAGAGCTCGCTGGTCTTCGGCACGATCGCAGCGGAGTCGCAGCGGCTGATCAACGAGACCTACAGCGCATTCGTGCAGGGCTTCATGCCGACGCTGGCCCGGCCCGACGTCGACGTGCTGGAGGGCCTGACGACGGCGATCATCGTGGACCAGGAGCGGATGGGCGCCAACCCCCGCTCCACGGTCGGCACCGTCACAGACGCCAACGCGATGCTGCGCATTCTCTTCAGCCGGATCGGGCTTCCGCGCATCGGCCCACCCCAGGCGTTCTCCTTCAATGTGGCGTCGATCAGCGGCGCAGGCGCGGTGACGATAGAGCGGGGCGGCCGGACCTCGAAGGAGAGGCGAAGCTTCAGCATCCTCGGCGGCATGTGCTCGCGCTGCGAGGGTCGCGGCGCGGTCAACGACATCGACCTCACCCAGCTGTACGACGACAGGTTGTCTCTCAACGACGGGGCGCTCAGGATCCCCGGCTACAGCATGGACGGCTGGTACGGCCGCATCTTCCGTGGCTGCGGCTTCTTCGACCCGGACAAGCCGATCAGCAAGTACACCAAGCGGGAGCTCAACGACCTGCTCCACAAGGAGCCGACCAAGATCAAGGTCGAGGGCATCAACCTGACCTATGAGGGCCTGATCCCCAGGATGCAGAAGTCGATGCTCTCCAAGGACGTCGACTCGCTGCAGCCGCACATCCGTGCCTTCGTGGAGCGGGCCGTGACCTTCACGACCTGTCCCGATTGCGCAGGCACCCGGCTCAGCAAGGAGGCCAGGTCCTCCAAGATCAACGGAACCAACATCGCCGACGTGTCCGCGATGCAGATCAGCGATCTCGCCGAATGGGTACGCGAGCTGGACGAGCCGTCTGTGGCGCCGCTGCTGGCGTCGCTGGGGCACACGCTCCAGTCGTTCGTCGAGATCGGGCTCGGGTATCTGAGCCTCGACCGCCCGTCAGGAACGCTGTCGGGCGGCGAGGCGCAGCGCACCAAGATGATCCGCCATCTCGGGTCGTCGCTCACCGACGTCAGCTACGTCTTCGACGAGCCCACCATCGGGCTGCACCCCCACGACATCGAGCGGATGAACGACCTGCTGCTGCAGCTGCGCGACAAGGGCAACACGGTGCTCGTCGTGGAGCACAAGCCGGAGGCGATCGTGATCGCCGACCACGTCGTCGACCTCGGCCCGGAGGCCGGCAGCCAGGGCGGCCAGGTGGTCTTCCAGGGCACCGTCGAAGGGCTGCGGGGGAGCGGCACCATCACCGGCCGCCACCTCGACGAGCGGGTCGCCCTCAACCAGGAGGTGCGGAAGCGGTCGGGCGTGCTGGAGGTGCGCGGCGCCAACGCTCACAATCTGCAGGATGTCGATGTCGACATCCCCCTTGGCCAACTGGTCGTCGTCACCGGGGTGGCAGGCTCGGGAAAGAGCTCGCTGCTGCACGGCTCGGTGTCGGGCCGGGAAGGGGTGGTGTCGGTCGACCAGGGCGCGATCCGGGGGTCGCGGCGGAGCAACCCGGCGACGTACACCGGACTGCTCGACCCGATCCGCAAGGCGTTTGCGAAGGCCAACGGCGTGAAGCCCGCGCTGTTCAGCGCCAACTCCGAGGGTGCCTGCCCGAACTGCAACGGCGCCGGTGTCATCTACACCGACCTGGGCATGATGGCCGGTGTCGCCGCCCCGTGCGAGGTGTGCGACGGAAAGCGGTTCCTGGCCGAGGTCCTGGAGTACACGTTCGGTGGCAAGGACATCAGCGAGGTGCTTGCGATGTCTGTGACCGAGGCGGCGGAGTTCTTCGCCGACGGCGCGGCGGCGACCCCGGCCGCTCACAAGATCTTGACCCGGGTCGCCGATGTCGGGCTGGGCTACCTCAGCCTCGGTCAGCCGCTCACGACGCTGTCAGGCGGCGAGCGGCAGCGGCTCAAGCTGGCCACCCAGATGGCCGAGAAGGGAAGCGTCTACGTTCTCGACGAACCGACCACCGGGCTGCATCTCGCCGACGTCGAGCGACTGCTCGGCCTGCTCGACCGGCTCGTCGACTCCGGCAAGTCCGTCATCGTGATCGCGCACCACCAGGCGGTCATGGCGCACGCCGACTGGATAATCGATCTCGGCCCCGGCGCCGGACACGACGGCGGCCGAGTCGTCTTCGAGGGCACGCCGGGCGACCTCGTCGCCGGCCGCTACACCCTCACCGGGGAGCACCTCGCGGCGTACGTCGGCAGCTGACCGAGGCCGGGCGCCCGTCTGCGTCTCCCGGTTCCTCGACCCGGCTCGGCTTACGCCGATAAGCGACATTATGTCAATCTGGCCAGCCATCGGCCGGTTCGGGCCGCCCGGGCGGATCCCCCGCCCGGAGGTTAGCGTCGTCGGATGGCTGACTCCACCGGCTCGAAAGACCGGCTCGGCGAGACTGCGGTGCCGGAGAGCGGACCGCGGGGCGACGGCTACCTCCTGGACAACCAGCAGGCACCGGCCGGCACGCGCTTCCAGGCGCTGTCGGCGCTCTTCGACCCGGCGACGTTCCGTCACATCGACGGGCTGGGCATCGCTGCGGGCTGGCGGTGCTGGGAAGCCGGCGCCGGTGGGACCACAGTCGCGGCCTGGCTGTCCGGGCGGGTCGGCCCCACGGGCTACGTAGTGGCGACCGACATCGACACGACCTGGCTGACGGCACCACAGTCGCAGCCGTTCGAGGTCCGCCGTCACGACGTTGCGACCGAGGCCCCGCCGGGCGACGACTTCGACCTCGTTCACGCCCGCCTGCTGCTGGTTCACGTTCCGGAACGTGACTCGGCGCTGAGGTCGATGGTCGCCGCGCTGAAACCGGGCGGGTGGCTGTTCGTCGAGGACGCGGATACCGCGCTGCAGCCGCTGGCATGCCTGGACGAGCACGGCGACGAACAACGGCTGGCCAACAGGTTGCGACTCGGCTTCCGGCAGCTGTTGGCACAGCGGGGTGCGGACCTGGCGTTCGGACGCACTCTCCCCCGGCGGCTGCGGGAGGCCGGTCTGGTCGACGTGCGCGCGGACGCGTTCTTCCCCGTCACCTCACCAGCGTGCAACCTCCTGGAGCTGGCGACCATGGAGCAGGTGCGTGACCGGCTCGAGACCGCCGGAATCGTCACCCGCGAAGAGATCGAGCAGCATCTGTCGAACATCGCGGCGGGACGGCTGGACGTCGCCACGGCCCCGATGATCTCGGCGTGGGGCCGCAAGCCACCCGCTCCGACAGCACAGTCGCGGGCCGGCCACGCCCCGGCTAGCAGACGGGGTCAGCCGATCGGTGGAGCCCAGTACGGACGGGGAATGAGGCAGAACGGATGGCCTGCCGGGTCGGCATAGACACCGAACCCGCCGTTCTCCTCCGCCAGCGGCCGAGCGCCCAGGTCCAACAGGCGGGACTTGGCCCTGGTGATGTCGTCGATCATGATGTCGAGGTGGAACTGCTGGGGGCGTGACGGATCGGGCCACTGCGGCGGTTGGTGGTCGGGCGCCAGCTGGAACGCGATGCCCGAGGTGTTCTCCGCCCCGGCGATGACCACCCAGCCCTCTGAGTCGTAGACGATCGGCAGGCCAGTGAGCTCGGAGTAGAAGGCGGCCAGCCCGGCCGGGTCGGGACAGTCGATGACGACGTGATGGAGGCGTCCGATCATCGTTCGATCCTGTCTGGTGGTTGTCCCTGTCGAGTCGGCCGGGTGCGCGCCAGCCAGGCCAGCCCGGCGAACGGCAGGATGAGTGGCACGTACCCGTACCCCTGACCGTAGTCGGACCAGACGGTGGCGTCGGCGAAGTGCTCCGGCGCGAGCACGCTGGCGGTGCCCACCACGACGACGCCGACCAGCTCGACACCGATCGTCACCCATGCGACCGCACGGGAGCCGCGGTCACCACGGGCCAGTGCGACGGTCGCGGTGATGTAGACGAGCCCGGCGAGACCCGACAACAGGTAGGGCACCGGGGCGTCGTCGAACTTCGTGGCGATCTGGACCGTGGACCGGGCGGTGGCAGCCAGCGCGAAGACGGCATACACCGCCACGAGGACCCGGCCGGGGCCCTCCCGGGTCGACCGGAGCCCAGGCTGTCGATCACCACTCGCGAGTTGCTCAGCCAACCGGGGTCTCCCAGATCTGGACCAGCCGCGCCGTCAGCACCGCGACCAGCAGGCCGCCGATCACCGCCACGCCGGTGCCCCAACGGCTCTTGTCGGAGACCCCCCACAGCACCGCCGCCGGCGGGACCAGGGCCGCGGTCACCAGG